>JBCNMJ010000042.1:0-29672 GCA_039594975.1 Chryseobacterium sp.
GCTACACCAAAGGTAAATTCTTTGAAAAAACAGATAAGGAATGGGTTCTTCAACCATTCAATACGTTTGATTTTTTAATTGAAAACTGTATTCCTATCACAGCGCTTATTTATAAAGAGGATTTTGAAAAAATTGGCGGATTTGATACAAAATTAAATTATTATGAAGACTGGGATTTCTGGATTTATTTAATTGAAAAAGGAGCAAAAGTGTACAAGATTGAAGAGTTTCTGTTTTTTTACAGGATCAGAAACACGACCAATTCTTTGACAAACACAAGCATTGATAACAGTTCTAAGCTTTCTGATAATTTTTTTGAAATTTACAAGAAGCATTATACTTTTTACAAACAGAACGGACTCGATTTTCATTCGATTATGAGTCTTATCCGTGAAAATAAAAAGTACAAAGCCAAATATTATAATGAATGGTACAGAAAGCTTATGTATAAGCTATTCAAGCCGAAAAAATATCAGAGAATTTATAAGAATTAATCTTTAAACCCAAGATATTCCAGCATTTTCTTTATATTTTCTTCCTGAGTTTCTATAGAGAATTTTGATAACGGTTGCAGGCTATTCTGATGCAGTGTTTGCCAAAGATGTTCATCATTATATAGTTCCAGGATTTTATCTGCAAAATTCTGTGGATTTTCATCGGAGATCAAAGCGGTTTTCCGGTCTTCCAAGCTCATACCTTCTGCTCCTATTTCTGTAGTAACTACCGGCAACTTAAATTCCAGAGCCTGTCCGATTTTCCCTTTCACACCAGCTCCGTAGCGAAGCGGAGCTACGAAAACCCTTGCATTTTCAAACCAATGGTCAACCGATTTCTGATAGCCCAAAATCTGGAATTTATCTGAATGGTATTTTTGTTTTAAATCCCCTGGGAAATCCGGGCCTAAAATAAATACCTTAATATTTTCATTCCTTTTCCAAACCAAAGGCATAATGCTCTCATGTAAAAATTTAACCGCATCAATATTTGGTAAATGATTATATCCACCAATGAACAATACTCCCTCTCTTTTTGAAAAGCCTACAGTATTAGCATTTACAGGCTTATGAATATTACTTACCGTGAAAATTTTATCATATTTCACACCGTTTTTAGAAACCGTATTTTTTTCTTCGTCGCTTATGGAAAGAACCGCATCAGAGGTATTCATTCCGAAGTATTCCTTTTCTTTGAAGAATTCGATTTCCTTTTCTCTTTCCTTTGTGATTACATCAATATAATTATTCTCCCTTTCCATTCTAAGGTAATGAAGATCAACCATATCGTACACAATTTTCTTCCCGGAAATTTTATTTTTGATCTGATTATACCAATGGTAGAAACCAATAGGACGGAAAATCCAGATGATATCAACAGAATGAATTGCTCCTTCAATTTGATCAGCAACTTTTACGATCCTATCTTTTGTAGTAACATAATCCATACAAACCTGTACACCGATTGATCTTAAAAACTTCACATAAGAACGGTCGGTTGACTCGTCAAAGTGCTTTACTGCCAAAATAATTCGGTGTCCATTTTTCTGAAGAATTTTTACAATTTCCAGAAACCTTCTCGATCCTGAATCCTGATCAGGTTTTGGCATATTTTCCTCCAAAAAAAGGAAATTGGGCTTTTTGATTTCATTGGTAAAATAATTATCCCATTTTTTCAGAAAAGGGCTTTTGTCTTTTGCAAAAAATTCTTTTTCTTTATTCGAAATATTTTCAAAATGAACAACTTCCGAAAGAGGCTGGTAATAAATATCTAATTTTTGCTCATTTTTCAGTCTAAGACATAAATCTGCAACTCCGGAATCAACAGATGAAAAAGCTTCATCCAGAAGATTAAGATTTCCTTCTGTATTTATTCTGTGAAATAATAAACTATTCCCTGAGCAGTAATCTACTTTTCTTAAATAGTCATATTGAGGATCATCAATAGCCTCACCTCTGCCAATAGTTATAATTTCTGATTTTTTTAAAATAAGGCATCCTGCTTCTTGTAATGTATTATCTGGCGAAACAATTTTTGATCCTACAGCTCCGACATTTTCTTTTGTTTTAAAAACCTCTAAGAGATGAGACAAATAATTCTCCTGAACCTCAACGTTGCTATTCAACAAATAAATATATTCAGCTTTTGCAAACTTTATCCCTTTATTGATATTCTCTACAAAACTTAAATTTTTGTCACCATTAATAATTGTTACTTCAGGAATTCCTTCTAAAAATTTTACTGCATTTTCCGAGTTTTCATTATTGACAATAATAATTTCTTTAGAAATATTTTTATCAAACTGTTCCAGTGTATAAAGGCAATTTAAAGTTTGTCTGATTGAGCCAGAGAAAAAAGTAATAATGGAAACTTCAGGATTTTCGTCGATTTCGAAATTAAAAGAATAGTTTTCAAAAAATTTTATTTCAAAATTATTAATCTTAAGTTTTCTTTTATTTCTAATAAAATTTCGATCCTTTATTTTATTTTTAAAAAATCTTTTAATTCCCATTTTTAATTTATTATTTTGTTGTGCCTTTATTTTTTAGGAAAACGAAATTAAGCATTTTATTACAAATTCCTTAGAAAGTAGTTTTTCTAAAAGTTATACCAAAGCAAAAGGTAATTTGAAATTATAATAAACATCATGAACTTTTCTGATAAAAAGCTACTTTTCTTTTTCCCTGAAAATCCATTTTCAAAACGTGCTGGAAATGTATTGCGTTGTTACACCAACCTTATGCAGCTAAAGTCATTGGGATTAAACATTGACCTTGTAGGAGTAGAGGATTACTATAAAAGTTTCGGAGATTCTTTTGAAAATATGGCTCCTGAAATCATTGATAATGTCTTTGTTCTGAAAACCAACCCGCCGAAGAAAAAACTAACTTTTGAATATTGGAAATATAAGTTTCTGAAGAAATATGGAAAAAAAAATCCTAACCAATACCTTACTCATTTTTTAAAAGATAATTTCAGAACAGTTCTTGCTCAGAAAAAGTATGATTATATTGTAATTAATTATGAATACTGGACAGATCTTATCCGAGGTCAGGACTTAAAGGGAGCGAAAACAATCATCGATACGCACGACTGGATTACCTTAAACGAATTTTACAATAATGCAACTATTGATTTAGGCAAAAAATTTGGTGAGGAGATCAACAATCTTTCGTTTTATGATAAGGTGATTACCATTTCTCAGGATGAATATTTTATATTTAAAAGTCTCCTGGGTGAAAAAGTAATCAATATTCCACCAAGTTTCCCAGAAAATTTCGATGATATGGGACAGCAGAAAAAATATGATTTAATCTTCGTAGGTTCTGATAATCCTTTCAATGTACTATCAATTAAATGGTTTGTTGAAAAAGTTCTACCTCTGCTTTCCAAAGAAATAAGAATCTGCATTATCGGAAGAATTTGTAAACATGTTCCTGATCATCCCAATATCGAAAAACTTTTTTTTGCAGATGATCTTAAAACATATTATCATGCAAGTAAAATAGCAATTTGTCCGATGCTGAAAGGAACCGGCATCAAAATTAAAGTAGTAGAAGCTTTATCGTTTGGATTACCCGTTGTGGGAACAGAAAAATCTATTGATGGTTTTTTAGACAAAAAAAATAACGGTTGTCTGGTGAGTGATGATGAGAAAGAATTTACAGAAATAATCAATCGTATTCTTAACAATGATTCTGACTATTCCAGACTAAAAAATGAAGCTACTGAATTTTTCAGGCAAAATTTCTCGGAAGAAAAATCTTTAGAGCTATGGCAAAAAACCCTAAATATGTAAGCTTTCTTAGCTTAAACAAATTTAAGGACGAGCAATTTTCGCATAAATTTCTATGAGTTTATCTGCACTTTTTTCCCAAGAGAATAGTTTTGAACGCTCCAAGCCCTTGCGAGCGTATTCTTGTCTAAAAGAATCATTTTGATACAGCTCCAGCATCACCTTACGAAGTGAGTCTCCATCTTTGGGATCAAGCATAATCCCTGCATCTCCCACAACTTCGGGTAATGATGAAATATTTGAAGTAACCGTTGCAACACCACATTGCATCGCTTCCAGTGGTGGCAAACCGAAACCTTCATACAAAGACATATAATAAAAGGAGTGTGCATGACTGTATAAACTCGCCATATCTTCATCAGAAACCCTTCCAGTAATAATAATTTTATCTTTTAATTCATCGGCATTATTGTACTGTTCAAAAATCTTGTCATAATCCCAGCCTTTTGCTCCTACAAGAACCAGGCTTAGATCATCGATTTTGTTTTCTCTGACAAACTGAAGGAAGTTTCGAATGACAAAATCTACATTTTTGCGGGGTTCTAAAGTACCTACACTAAGGAAATATTTATCCGGTAAATGATACTTCTCTTTAATACGATTAAATTTTTCAGCATTTTCACAGACATAAAAAAGTGATTTTGATGCTGCTAATAAATTGACAAAAACATGATCCGGGTTCAAATGAGGAGCATATTTGAGAAGATCTTTTTTAGTATTTTCAGATACGCAAACCACATAATCGTCTTTATGTATACTTGCTACAATTTCCTGGATGAAGCTGGATGTAAAATGCAGCTCCGGAAACAAAATAGGAATCAGATCATGAACAGTAACCACTTTTTTTAAATTCGTAAACTTTCTAACTTCTTTATTGATAGGATAATAAAAAGAATGAAAAATTTCAGCTTCTTTAAAAACTTTAAAATTTGTATTTGCGAAATGGGAGATTCCCAGTTTTTTATATAACTTCCTGAATAACTTTTCTTTTCTGAGAGGTAAAAATTTTCTTTTACCCCTATGATTCGCCGCACTAATTTTAATGGAATTCTCATCAAAAAAATTATTCAATTCATTAGTGGTTGTTTCATAATTAAACAGGCTCAGATGAGCATAAAAAGCCTCTACTGAATTATTTTCACTCAGTGCCTTAAAAAGTTCGTAGGTTACACGAAAAATTCCGGTACGGTTATCTTTGTAGAAGTCAGCAATAACATCGGCATCTAAAATTACTTTCATTAATTCCGGAGAGTTTTTATTCTATATTTATAAATTGATTTTTTTCTGATACCATTTCTTTTCACGGTTCCAATTTGATTGAAGAACAACTCCAAGATAATTCTCTTTAATAGATTCCCTAGTATGTCCTTCTTTTATAAAATCATGAAACTGTTTCTTATAATGGAACACCTTAAACAATGGTTCTTTTGGGAAAAGAGGTATTACTCTGCTTTTCAACAGCCACTCTCCATACCATGTAAATTCACTTGGAAACTCATGGATCAGATCAGGATAACTGATATTATTTACATCTAAATAATTCTCCTGAAAATCTTTCCATACTTTGTTGGACCATATTGTCGGAGAAGGGCCATAGTCATAACAAATCCCTTTACGCCCGACTTTATCCATTATTCTTCCGCTTATATCTTCAAAATACTTTTTAGGGTCATCTTTAAAATGTTTCCGATTGATGCTCAGCCAAGAAAACATTTCTTTCTGTTGATGAATGATAGTATAAGGAACATTATCCTGAATAAAATCTGAACAATAAAAATCTTTGATAAAATAAGAATCAGAATCTAAACAAACATAGTTTTCTGTGATATTAAGTCTGTGGAGTTGAGATTTGATAATTTGCTGATATTGCCAAGGATCTTTATTCTCATAATCAATAATCTCGCTGTCTTTTATGATATCAAAAAGATCTGTCTGTAAATTCTGCTTAAAGAAAGTATGATCCTCATCATTTACAGAAATCAAAAGTTTGATGTTATCCTTATTAAACAGATGAATTGAATCAATCAATTTAACGCATGATTCAAAATCATTCCTATACGTTTTTATGAATAATAATAGCTTTTCCATTCAGATTATTTTCTATAGTAATCGTCTTCAATTCTCACAATATCATCCTCACCGAAATGTACTTCAATAAATACAACAGGTTTATCTGAAAGATTCACCATTCTATGCTTTCCTCCAAGAGGAGTAAAAATACTTTCACCATATTTCAGGTTTATTTCTTTATCATCCAGCATTGTACTACCTTCAATGATAGCCCATTGCTCCTGTCTTTTGTTATGAAATTGGTAGGATAATTTTCGCCTAGGATTTACTTCAATTTTTTTTAGCTTATGATTGTGTTCATCTGCTAATACATAATATTTCCCCCAAGGTCTATCTCCAATTCCTAACATAATTCAGATTTTGTGAAAATTTTTTAGCGAAAGTACTCAAAATACTTTTTCAAAGCTAAAATTGGTATTAAATTTTGCTTATTTACACTATTAAGTCAATTAATTAAATAATTTACGACATTATAATTATTAATATCTTTTATATAGTCCCTTTCATTTTCTTAAATTTGCACCAAAATTTTAATTGAAATGGAGAAAGTAAGAGTACGTTTTGCTCCAAGTCCTACAGGACCTTTGCATTTAGGAGGCGTAAGAACCGCATTATATGATTATCTTTTTGCCAAAAATCAGGGTGGTGAATTTGTATTAAGAATTGAAGATACGGATACCGCAAGATATGTGGAAGGGGCAGAAGAATATATTGAAGAAGCTCTTGAATGGTGCGGAATCATCGCTGACGAAAGTCCTAAAAAGGGAGGGAAATTTGCTCCATACAGACAGTCTGAAAGAAGAGATATTTATGACAGATATACTGATCAGATCTTAAAAACAGATTATGCTTATATTGCTTTTGACACCGCTGAAGAACTGGATGCCATCCGTGCTGAATATGAAGCAAGGGGTGATGTTTTCTCTTATGACAACAAAACAAGAAACCGTTTAAAAAACAGCCTTACCCTTTCTGAAGAAGAAGTTCAGAAATTACTGGATGAAAAGACGCCATATGTGGTAAGATTTAAAATGCCGGTTGACAGAATTTTAATTCTTGAAGATATCATCCGCGGAAAATCGTCTGTTAATACCAATACTTTAGATGATAAAGTTTTGGTAAAAAATGACGGAATGCCAACTTACCATTTTGCCAATATTATTGATGATCACGAAATGGAAATCTCTCACGTGATCCGTGGTGAAGAATGGTTACCTTCTTTAGGGCTGCATACATTATTATATGAAGCCATGGGCTGGAAAGCACCTCAGTTTGCCCACCTTTCTTTGATTTTAAAACCTGAAGGAAAAGGAAAATTAAGTAAACGAGACGGCGACAAATTCGGATTCCCGGTTTTCCCTTTAAATTTTACGGATCCTGCTACTGGAAATATATCTAAAGGCTACCGTGAAAGTGGATATCTTCCGGAAGCGTTTATTAATATGGTTGCTTTATTGGGATGGTCTCCTGCAGATGATAAAGAAATTTTATCCCTGGATGAAATGGCAAAAGAATTTGATTTAAATAAAGTTCACAAAGCCGGAGCAAGATTCAGCAAAGAAAAAGCAGAATGGTTCAATCACCAATATATCCAGAAAACATCTGACGAAGATTTATTAAATATTCTTAAAAATTCAGATTTAAACTTGACTCTTTCAGATAAGAAATTATTAAAAGTAATCCACCTGATGAAAGAAAGAGCAACTTTCCCTAAAGACATTTATGAAAACGGGAAGTTCTTCTTCGAAGCCCCAACGTCTTATGATGAAAAAGCTTCAAAAAAAGCATGGAATGATGAAACTTCCACAATTTTAGGGGAATTGTCCACAAATTTGGAAGGAGCAGACTTTAATGCTGAAAACCTGAAACAGATTGTTCATGACTTCGCTGAAAACAAAGGATTAGGAATGGGTAAAGTGATGATGCCTTTACGTTTAGCGTTAGTAGGAGAATTGAAAGGACCCGATGTTCCGGACATCATGGAACTTCTTGGAAAAGAGGAAACTATCTCCAGAATAAGCAATGCTATAAATAATTTTAAATAAAATTACCATATTTTTCATACATTTGAAAGATTTAATTTACTTCAAGAAATGGAATATTTAAGTTTCGAACTTCCTATAAAAGAATTAATGGATCAATATCAAACTTGTTCTTTAGTAGGAGAAGAAAGTGGTGTTGATGTAAAATTAGCATGCAGCCAAATTGAGGATAAGATTTTAGAAAAGAAAAAAGAAATCTACGGAAATCTTACTCCTTGGCAAAGAGTACAACTCTCCCGTCATCCGGATCGTCCTTATGCTTTAGACTATATCAATGGAATGGCAGACAAAGGCAGTTTCTTAGAACTTCACGGTGACAGAAATTTTGCTGATGACCCTGCAATGGTAGGAGGTTTAATCACTCTTGACGGTCAAAGAGTAATGATTATTGGAACTCAAAAAGGCAGAACAACTAAAGAAAGACAATACAGAAGATTTGGAATGCCGAATCCTGAAGGATACAGAAAGGCTTTACGATTGATGAAGCTTGCTGAAAAATTCCAGATTCCTGTAGTAACTTTAGTAGACACACCGGGAGCTTACCCGGGATTGGAAGCAGAAGAAAGAGGTCAGGGAGAAGCAATTGCCAGAAACATTTTTGAAATGGTTCAGCTTAAAACCCCGATCTTCACTTATATTATCGGAGAAGGAGCCAGTGGTGGAGCATTAGGAATCGGTGTAGGTAATAAAGTATATATGTTAGAAAACACTTGGTATACAGTAATCGCACCTGAAAGCTGCTCTTCAATTCTTTGGAGAAACTGGGACCATAAAGAAGATGCTGCCAATGCGCTGAATCTTACTCCAAAAGATGCTTTAAGAGAAAAATTCATTGATGGAATCATTGAAGAACCACTTGGAGGAGCACATTATGATTCGGAAACAACTTTCCTGAATTTGAAAAATTCAATTTTACAGAATATCAAAGCGTTCTCAAAATTCACAGGACAGGAACTTGAAACTCAAAGACAGGATAAATTCATTGCAATGGGGCAATTCAAAGGTTAAAATACAAAAAAGGTTAAGAAAAAATTCTTAACCTTTTTATTTATTATTGTTCCTTCTTTTATTCACCTATATTTAGAGCAATCTCAATATCTTTATCTATTTTCTTTACAGTAGTATATGGAGAGTCACACACTTTAGTAGACAGCTGATAATCTCCTTTATCTACCATAACATAATTTTCACTTCTTGAAGGAATAATCAAACTATAGTTTTTCTTGCCGCTTATTTTCATCTCCATATTACATTTTGATTTATTTTTAACATTCACATACGCTTCTTTATCGCTAATGTCATTATTAAAAAGATGTGTCAGCAAAGCCGCAGTTTTCTTTCCGTGTTCATCCGGTTCTGATTTTTTGCTCGTCCCGCCTACGCTTGCATAATTTACCGTTCTTGCCGGAGCAGCAGATTTAAGACTAGTATTTGATGCTAACGTTTTATTAACATCCGCTTTAGGAGCTACTTTTTCTTTTCCTACAGATGCCATCATAGGTTTAGATTCGGCAGGAGAAGGCGTTGCCATAATAATATCCATTAGTTTTCTCTTGAAATGGTCTGTTTTAGGGTGGTTGGGATTCTGTTTCAAAAATCCGGCAATCACTCTGGCTTCACTGCTATTTTCAGCATCGGCTTCAGTATAAATGATAGCTGTTTCTTTTTCAACAACAGCCTTAGCCTTGGCTTTCTTTTTTTGAGAAAATCCTAAAGAAAAAACACATAATAATATAAGAAGAAATATTTTTTTCATTAACCAAATATTTAAAAAATTATTAAATAATTAAATAACGTGAAAAGTCATTTTTTAGTTTATCATTAAAATCATTATCTTTGCACTGCTCAAAAATAAACTAAAATTTAATACGAATCTTTAAATAAAAAAATAATAGATATTATGTCTTATACACCAGCTGCTGCAGACGTAGCAAAATTAAGAAACCAAACAGGTGCAGGTATGATGGACTGCAAGAAAGCTCTAGTTGAAGCTGAAGGAGACTTCGAAAAAGCGGTAGATATCCTTAGAAAAAAAGGACAAAAAGTTGCTGCTAACAGAGCTGACAGAGAGTCTACTGAAGGTGCTGTAATCGCAAGAGTAAATGAAGATAACACTTTAGGTGCAATCATTTCTTTGAACTGCGAAACTGACTTCGTTGCTAAAAATGAAGCTTTCATCGAGCTAGCTTATGAATTAGCTGAAATGGCTATCACTGCTGCAACTAAAGAAGAATTATTAGCTACAGATTTCCACGGAATTACTGTTGCTGAGAAATTAATTGAACAAACAGGTGTTATTGGTGAGAAAATCGAGATCGGAGCATTCGAAAGAATCGAAGGTCCTTTCTTAGGAGCTTATATCCACGCTGGGAACAAAATCGCTGCCATCACTTCTCTTTCTGCTAAAGTAGACGGAGCTGATGAAGCTGCTAAAGCTGTTTCTATGCAAGCTGCTGCAATGAACCCAATTGCTCTTGACGAAACTATGGTTTCTCAGGAAACTATCGATAAGGAGTTAGAAATCGAAAGAGAACTTCTAACTAAAGAAGGTAAGCCTGAAAACATTATCGAAAACATCCTTAAAGGTAAAATGCAAAGATTCTACAAAGACAATACTTTGGTACACCAATCTTTCATTAAAGACCCAAGCATCTCAGTTGCTGACTATGTAAAGTCTGTAAACGGAGATCTAAAAGTAACAGGATTCAGAAGAGTAAGTTTATAATTTATTCTTTCAATCTAAAATATAATCCCGGTGATTTTTTCACCGGGATTTTTTATTCCACAATTGCAGGATTTTATTGATTATTAAATAATCATTAAATATTTAACAATATCAACCATCCCAACAATCATAGTTAAAATTTTATGTAAAAAATTGATTTTTAATACTTACATTTGCATCCCTTATTGAAAAAAATGAAAAAATTTCTATTAACCATTTGTACATTTCTTTGTTTATTCTTTAATGCTCAGCTTGATACGGATCATTGGTTTGCTCCCATGGCTTCAAAAGCAGGCTCAAGCGGACTGAGCGGTTACTTATATTTATCAACAAACGAAACAACGCCGTTTCCGGTACAGGTTTTTAATAACAATACGCTCTTTACTACCGTACAAGTAAGTAAAGGAAATCCTGTACAGGTAAGTATTCCGAATGATTTTTTAATTACAACCAATCAAGCCCTCCTATTTACTCCCAATTCTATGGGAATGTATGTAAAAGGCACAAAAAAATTCTTTGCCAATTATCGATTTTCTTTACAAAATCATGCTGAAATTATCACTTCAAAAGGACTGGCCGGATTGGGAACTAAGTTCTATGCAGGCGTTGCACCTTTAACAGGTACAGCCAATTATGTAAATTCTACCGTAGGAATTACCGCAACAGAAGACAATACTTCGGTAGTTATTTCAGGATACAATCCGAATGTTATTTTTTCTGATGGCAGCTCCTCTGCTACTAAAACATTTACTCTTAACAAAGGACAGTCTTATATTTTAGATGCCGTAAGTTCGGACTCGCAATATAATTTAGCAGGTCTTGTAGGAGCTAAAATAGAATCTACAAAACCTATTTCTGTTACCAATGGAAATTTCAACGGAATATACACGAACCAGAATTTCACCAACAATGATGTTCTTATGGATCAGGCAGTTCCGGTTGACAGATTAGGAAAAGATTTTGTACTGGTAAAAGGTAACGGGAATATCACTTATCAAATGGAAACCGCTCTTTTGATTGCCACTGAAGACAATACCCAAATCACTCTAAATGGTGTAAGTACAGGAATTACGTTGAATGCAGGGCAATATTTTATGGTTCCGAGCAGTAATTACATCAATCAGGGTAACGGAAATTATAATATGGGAATTTCCACTACTAAAAATGTTTATGTTTATCAATTATTGGCAGGGATTACAGGAAGCTCATCCGTCAATGAATATGCAACAGGCGGAATGAATTTTATTCCCCCTTTAAGTTGTTTCATGCCTAATAAAGTTGATGAAATTGGATTTATCAACCAAATTGGTGCACAAACGTATAACACCAAACTTAATATCATTACCCAAACGGGAGCAACAGTAACCTTTAACAACAACCCGATCGCCACCGCAAACGGACCTTATCCTGTAACAGGAAACCCGAACTGGGTAACCTATTCTATTCCGAATGTATCAGGAACAATTACTGTAAGTTCTACAAAACCCGTAACGGCTGGAATTGCTGCCGGAAGTGGAGCCGTAGGATACGGAGGATATTTTGCAGGCTTTTCATCGGTGCCGGTAATTTCTAAAACAGGAGATTGTTATTTAGGAGTCTTATTACAGGTTGACAATACTTATGACAGTTATCAATGGTATCTTAACGGTAATATTATTCCCGGAGCAACTTCCTATTCTATCAATCCCGAATTATATGGAGCAGGAAACTACACTTGTTTAGTTACAAAAACCAATTGTGAATCTAAGCTGACCGCCGCATATAATTATACACTTTGCCCACCAATTACAACGACAACATACAATATCGGATCTTGTAATACGAAAACCATTATTCCTGCGTTTACGAACTCTGTACAAAATATAGTTCCCGCAAATACGGCAATTATTTCCGCTCCCACTTCAGGAACAGCAACCGTGAATCCTACAACAGGCCAAATCACTTACACTCCTAATGCAGGATTAACAGTAAATACAACAGATACTTTTATTTATTACATACAAGGAAACGGGAACCCCGCAGATTTTGAATATTTTAAAATTATTATCAATACCAATGTGCTACAGGTAAATAATGCCTCGTTGTCTTCCTGTGCAGACGCAAACGGAAACGGAACTTTCAACCTTACTACAGCTAATGTATCTTCTGACCCCGGAATCACTGTTACTTATTTTACCAACGCCAACTTAACAGGACAAATTGCAGCTCCAGCTACCTACACAGGACCTGCCGGAACAGTATATGCTAATGTTACTTCACAATATGGATGTTCGAAGGTTGCGCAGATTACGTTAACAACCAATCCCTCTCCTAATATTAACACAGCTAATTTCAACGCTACATTATGTGATGATAATTTTGATGGAATTATCAATATAAATTTCTCGAATATAACGCCACAAATCGTTAATAACTCCGCAAACTTTACTGTAAGATATTATTTGGTTCAGGCAGATGCCAATGCAGGAAATGCAAATACATTACCGGCAAACTGGACATATACTACCAACACCACCGTTTATGTAAGAGTAGATGCACCTACAGGAACATGTGCAACCGCCTTTGGTCAAATTAATTTTAAAATTGGCAACAGATTGACCTTACTTAATAACAATATCAGTGTAGATATTTGTGATAACAACCTTGACGGCTCCGAAACTGCCAATTTAAATGATTATAAAAATCAGTTTACAGCAGATCCATCAGTAACTTTAACATTTCATTCTACGTTAGCTGATGCACAAAATGGCATTAATGCCATACCCGCTTCACAAATCATTACTTCTGCAAATACATTCTATATTAGATTCCAAAGTCCTACAGAATGTCCGAATACAGCAGTTTTAAATATTAAATTAAAATCACCGAAAAAATCTGGTACGCTAAGTGATCAGGTTATTTGCTCAAATGAAAAAGCAATACTTAATGCCGGAACAGGGTTTACATCATATCTTTGGAGCACAGGTGCTACCACTCAAAGCATTACAGTCGGAACAGGTACTTATTATGTAGACTTAGGATTTAATGGTTGTGTCTATCGCCAAACCGTAAATGTAACAGCAGCGCAGGCTCCGACTATCACAAGAATTGAAACTTCAGGTTCTACAGCTACTATTTATGTTACCGGAGGAACTCCTCCATATCAGTATTCTTTAAATGGAATTGATTATCAAGCCTCCAATGTTTTCACCGGATTATCAAGAGGTCCACATAAGGTTTATGTACTTGGAAAAGACGGATGTCAGCCGACAATAAAAGACTTCTTAATTGTGAATCTTATTAACGCTATTACTCCCAACGGAGACGGCCATAATGATGTATTAAATTATTCAGATCTGAGAATTAAACAAAACGTTTCCATTGAAGTAGTAGACAGATACGGAGCGCTTGTTTACAAATCATCTGACAACAGTTATATCTGGGATGGAAAATCAGGAGGAAGAACACTTCCTACAGGAACTTATTGGTATATTTTAAAATGGAATGAGCCGGATACTAAACTACCGATTTTCTATTCAGGATGGCTATTGATTAAGAACAGATAATAATTATTGAAATCGTTCATTCAAGCACAAACCAGCTTCCAAGGAAGCTGGTTTTTATGTATAATCTATTCATAAAACATTATTAATAACAATAACAGACCAAGAATCTTACAAAAACTCAAATTTCAATTATTTATTTCACCAAATGAAGAAAATTTGTTATTTTTAAAAAACTTAAACTTAAAATTTAACTATGAAAAAAACATTTTTATTCTTGTTTCTGACATTTATAATGTCTTGGAATGCTTTGCGGGCTCAAAACGGAGGATCAGATTACATCATTGTCTTAGATAACGGAAGCTCAATGACTACTCAACGTTTTGAATCAATGAAATTGGGAGCCATAAAATTAATCCAACAGCTATTGGCATGTAACCCAAAAAACAGAGTTGCCGTAGTACATTATGGCACTGGAATTTACAACGCGATTAACACCGAATATAAACCGAGAATATATATCGAAGATGACTTTTCAGGTAATACGTTCACGACTCAACTTATTGAAAGGAGACTTGATAACGGAGATCATCTTCATGAAGCCTTAGGAATTATCGGAAATGCTTTGGATGGAGCTTCCAATCCTGATATTGTAAGCCCACAAACAACATTAAATAACGATCCGGCAAATCCTTTAAAGATAGTAGTATTTACGGACGCTGAAAGGAATACAGGAAATCTAAGCTTTGGCTCTTATCTTGTCAACTACGATTATCCTACTCCCAATACTCCTGAAGCTTTCAAATATGTAACCGATTTTAAAGTCAATAGAAATGCAAAATTTGCAGTTATCCACATAAGCCCGGATACAGCAGCTTCTGAAGCTGCCGCATCTATTGCAAGCCAGGGAGGATCTTACAGCGGAACTGTAGAAACAAATATTGATGACCCCGATTATGGGGCTGCAACCAGACATTATTATCCTAGAACAGGCTTCGACATCTACCAATCCGAAGAAAATTACTGGACAAATTTGGCAACAAATATTTGCGATACTTCAGGCTGGGGAAACGTTCACTTCAAATACGAACCAAACGGATGTGGGACCAACTTAGTACAAACAGTCACTGGAAGTTATTCACTACCAGCCGGAGCTACTTTTTCACAATTTAAATTAGTGGCAAGAGATATTGTTACAGGTCAGGATTATGGTGTCAATTTCAATCCGATAATGACATCCCTTACAGATTTTTATTATACGCTGCAACCTTCAGATTTTAGTTTTCCGGGAATTACGGATGCTAAATTTGTATTTATTATAGGACTTCAATATAATTATCAAGGTAGCTCTTATGATGTGATAAACTGGAACGGATATCCCTATTTTGATTATGATCTTTTACTAACTTCTCTCCCAAACTGTGGAATGAGGCAGGCTGGTCCATCTTCTCCAGTAGTAAATGAAAACTCAATACAGATTACTCCCAACCCTACAAGCGGTGCAATCAAAGTCATTTTAGATCAAAAGAAAATTGAAGCCGGACAAATCCAGATCATAGATCTTAGCGGAAAAACAATATACAATAAGACATTTAATGGACAAAATACTATAGACATTGATATTCATTCACAAAAAGAAGGCGTGTACATTATAAAAATCATCTCTGATAAAAATGAGATCTTCACTGAAAAAGTGATCAAAAAATAAATGTACTGTCAAAATAAACTGATTTTGATAAAGTCAAGTTTAAATCCGGAGGAGTATTCCTTCGGATTTTTTGTTAAGTTGAGATACATCGATTAAAAAGTAAAAAAGTCCGAAAGTATTTTTCAGGATAGATACTACCCTGTTAAAACACTTTTCTGTTCTGCAAAAAAGCAATAATTTTCATTTTCCGCATAGATTTCAAGAAAAAACTGAATATTATTTTTAATTTTTATTTATTATTCATAAACAATATTCAAAATAATATTTTAATTTTGTAAAAATCCTAATTCCAACAACTATGAAAAGATTTCTATTCTCTTTCGTATTATTGTTTTTTACATTTAATACCATCTTTGCCCAAAAAGATACCGAGCATTGGATTGCTCCTTATTTTGATAGCCAAAGTGCCGTTTACACTCATGGGTTATATTTCTCTACGGATTCAGCAACTCCATTTGATGTAAAAATTTACAGCAACAATCTCCAGATTGGAACTGTTACCATAAAAAAGGGCACACCTCAGGTTTTTCAGATACCAGCTGCAACAAGCAACATCATAAGAGTAACTGATGATACTGAAGCTTACTCTATCGTAAATAAAGGAATTTATACCAAAGGAGACAAGCCTTATTTCTTAAGTATGAGAATGTATAATCTTTCTCATGGCGAAATCCTTACCTCTAAAGGGAAAGCCGGTATCGGGACAAAATTTTATGCGGCATCAACCCCGGTAACAACTACAGGAAGTACTTTTAATTTTACAACCGGTATTATGGCCACCGAGGATAATACCACTGTTACTGTTTCCGGCTTTGACTCTGGAGTTTCGTTTGTAAATCAGGGGATAGTTACCGCTCCCATTACATTCACATTGAATAAGGGACAGTCTTATCTATTAGCAGGAGAAGCTAATGTTACAGCCAATGCATCAGGTTTTATTGGCGCAAAAATAGTGGCCACTAAACCTGTAACCGTAACCAACGGTAATGCAAATGGATTTTATGCGACAGGAAGTAATGACGGATCAGATTTAATTCTGGATCAATCAGTTCCAACAGATCGTTTAGGAAAAGAGTTCGCAATGATAAGAACTTTAGGTACTTTGGGTACAGGGTACAATATGGAGGGAGGAATCGTCATTGCAACAGAAAATAACACCGAAGTTTATCTTAATAACGGAACAACACCAGTTGCCACCCTTAATGAAGGTCAGTTTTACAGAATTTTAGATGCAGACTATGTGCAACAGGGAACTTCAGGTCATTATAATATTTTCGTAAGGACTACCAAAAATGTATACCTCTATCAATTGGTTTCTGGAAATAGTAATACGAAAAATAATGGCGGGTATAACTATATACCGCCTTTGAACTGCTTCTTACCTAGAAAAATTGACGAAATAGGCCTCGTATCGGAGATGCCTTTAACCAATACTACAAGCGGACAGCCCACCAGTACGTTCTTATTAAAACTTAATATTATTACAGAAGCAGGCGCAACTGTTACTTATAGTACCGGTGGAGCTCCTATAACACCAACTGCCGCACAGGGCCCGTTCCCATTAACAGGGAATACAAACTGGGTTACTTATGCTATTTCCGGCATCAGCGGAAACGTTACTATTCAATCTGACAAAGCCGTTACCGCAGGAGTAAACGGAGGGTACAGCTCCGCTGGGTATGGAGGATACTTTGCAGGATTCTCATCTGTCCCGGTTATCTCTAAACAGACTGGAGAATGTGCGCCAGGTATTATCCTGGAAGTAGATCCCGGATATGATTCATACCAATGGTATTTAAATGGTAATCTTATTCCTGGTGCCACATCAAATACTTATGCACCTTTAGTAGGAGGAAACTATACTGTTAGGGTAACTATGGGAGCTTGTCAACCTGTAGTAACACTTGCTTATAAGGTACTATCATGTTTAAAACAAACTTCAAAAACAGATGAAACCTGTGGCAAAAAAGTGATACAGCCTACATTTACCTCATCAACGCAAACTCCGGTTGCCAGTACAGTTACCATCGTAACACCGCCTACCAATGGAACAGCGGTAGTAAATCCAGCCGGAACTATTACCTATACTCCAAATACAGGTTTTGCAGGTTCTGATGTATTTGTATATAAATTCTGTGGAAATGATCCTGAATTTGTAGATTGCGAGCAGGTAACCCAAACAATAAAAATAGTACCGATTGTTGTAAAAGAACCTACAATTACTGGATGCCAATATGATAATGACCCTACTGCATTGTTCGATCTTACAACAGCAAATGTTACAGACTACCCTTCTCCGATCACGAAAAGATATTACCCGACTTTAAATGATCTGAATACAAATAATAATGAAATCACCGAACCTAAAAAATATGCTTCAGCAGGAGGATATGCTTACGTTAAAATAACTGCTGATGGGGGATGTAACGGAACAGCCAGAATTAAATTAGTTCCGATTCCTGTTAAAAGATCACCAGTTTTGGTTGACAAATTTATTTGTATTGATGGCAGAACATCATTGGACGCTGGGCCAGGATATGACAGCTACCAATGGAGTACCGGAGCTACAACATCTTCTATCCAGGGACTGTCTGTAGGAGAGTATACTGTAATTCTTGAACATAACGGATGTTTCTTAAAACAAACAGTGCATGTGAAAAAAGCTCAGGATCCGGTAATTACTAAAATTGAGATTACAAATAATACAGCTACTGTAATTGTTAGCGGAGGAGCTGCACCTTATAAATATTCTGTAGACGGAATTACTGCATGGCAAGATTCTAATGTATTCACAAACTTATCGAGAGGGCAACATACTTTCTATGTAAAAGATGCGTATAGCTGTACTCCTATTTCTGTAGAGGTAACTGTTCCTAATTTAATCAATGCTATCACTCCTAATGGAGATAACGTAAATGATTATATTGACTATAGTGAATTAGCTTATAAGGAAAACCTTACTTTTGTTATCTATGACAGATATGGTAACAAAATATTCACCGGAGATAAGTTTAATAATTACCGTTGGGATGGAAAATCATCAGGCAAAAAAATCCTTACAGGTACGTACTGGTATCATATTAACTGGAATGAACCAAACAAGGCTAAAACTCCTATACAATATAAAGGTTGGATTCTTGTGAAAAACAGAGAATAATTTTTAAAACTATATTTTAAAGCCACAATTTAAAAAGATTGTGGCTTTTTTATTGTTGCTTTATCATATTTTCTTTTATTTTTTTCAAAACATATCAAATATTCTTTTAATTTTGCAAAAATCCTAATTCTAACGTTTATGAAAAAATTTCTACTCAGCTTAGTATTGATTTTCTTTTCAATCAGTACTTTATTTGCTCAGAGAGATACTGAGCACTGGATAGCACCATACTTTATGAGCTCTAGTGCTACCGGATATACCAATACGTTGTATATGTCCACAGACTCGACGACACCGTTTCAGGTAAAGATTTATAACAACAATACTCTCCTTACTACCGTTACTATAAGTAAAGGTGCTCCACAGAGTTATACTGTTGCTCCAGCTCTTATATCTACAAGTAATGCATCTGAAGCAGCTACAGTAATTACCAAAGGACTATATCTGAAAGGAGATAAGCCTTTCTTTTGTAGCTTGAGAGCCGCGCAAAGTGCTCACGGTGAAATTGTAACTTCTAAAGGAAAAGCAGGAATAGGAACTAAGTTTTATGCAGCAGCAGCACCTATTACCTATAATAGTGCTTCTCTAATGAACTTTACCACAGGAATCATGGCTACAGAAGATGGTACTACAGTAACTGTTTCAGGTTATAATCCTAACATACAGTTTGTAAACAATACACCAGCTCCTTTAAGTGTTACTTTTACTTTAAACAAAGGACAATCTTATATTCTTGCAGGGCTTGGAGACAACACTCCTAACTTTACTGGTTTCATAGGGGCAAAGATTACTTCAAACAAGGCTATTACGGTGACTAACGGAAATGCAAATGCAATGTATGCTACAGGAAGCCAGTCTTCAGGATCTGATCTCGTACTAGACCAGTCCGTTCCTACAGAAAGACTTGGAAACGAATTTGCAATGGTAAGAAGTTTATCTCCAATTAACAACTCGTATGATATGGAGGGAGGTATCGTAATTGCAACAGAAAATAATACTGAAGTTTATCTTAACAATGGAGCAACTCCTGTTGCAACTCTTAATGAAGGACAGTATTACAGAATTTTAAATAATGCTTATATTAACCAGGGGAATAGCCACTATAACATCTATGTGCATACCTCGAAAAATGTATACCTTTATCAACTGGTAGGTTCTGACGGAACAGCAACAGGAGGATATAATTATATTCCACCTTTGAACTGTTTCTTACCTAGAAAAATTGATGAAATTGGAAAAGTAAGTGAAATGCCTGGATCAAGCGGTCCTATCACTTTAAAACTAAACATTTTAACTGAAGTTGGAGCAACTGTTACGTATACCGTTAATGGAGGAGCTCCAATCACTCCTACTGCAGCACAGGGGCCTTACAATCTTACAGGAAACAGTAACTGGGTAACCTATGCCATCACTGGTGTTACAGGTAACCTTGCTATTCAATCAAACAAAGCTGTAACAGCAGGTATAAACGGAGGATATAGTACAGCAGGATATGGAGGATACTTTGCAGGATTCTCATCCATTCCTCTTATTTCTAAAACGACAGGAGATTGTATTCCGGGGATTGTCTTAGAAGTGGATGACAGCTATGATACATACCAATGGTTTTTAAATGGAAATCCGATTACTGGTGCTAATGGAAACTCATATACTCCGACACAGGGAGGCGACTATACTGTAAAAGTTACTATTGGAAGTTGCCCGCCGGAAACAACCCCAGTTTTCAAAGTATTCACTTGTTTGACAAAGTCTACAAAAACAATGAATGTTTGCGACATTTCGCAGTTGATCATTCCTGAATTTACTGTTTCAACACAGACATATAATCCGAGTTCTGTAACTATCGTTACCCCTCCTACCAATGGTATTGCGACAGTAAACCCTGTAACCGGTGTTATTAACTATACACCAAATGTTAACTTCGTAGGAACTGACACTGTTGTATATAAATTCTGCGGAATAGCTCCAGAGTTTGTAGATTGTGAACAGGTTACTTTAACTTTAAATGTTTCTGAGCTGCCTATCGTAACTGATGCAACATTGAGAACTTGCTTCTTGGAAACCAATACCGCTACAGGTCAATTTGACCTTACTATTGCCCCAGTTTCAGGACAAGCAGGAGTAACAAAAAAATATTATCCTTCACTTACAGATGCTCAAAACGGTACTAATGAAATTTTAACACCGAATCTGTATATTGCTCCAAATGGGGTTGTATTTGTAAGGGTAACAAACGGAAACGGATGTTATAGAATTGCTAAAGTTACACTTGTTGTATTCCCTCCTACGAAATCTACAGTATTAACTGATAAGATTATCTGTATGGAAGATAAAACCACATTAGATGCAGGTCCTAACTTCGACGGATATCAGTGGAGTACAGGAGCAACCACACAAACAATATCTGATGTTACTGTTGGTACATACTGGGTAAAACTAAAAACAGGAGACTGTTGGACGAAACAAACGGTAAAAGTATATGCTTCTGAACAACCTGTAATTTCAAGTGTTGATATCGCTACAACTACGGTTACTGTATATACCACAGGAGGAACGGCTCCATATAAATATTCTATGGATAATATTAACTGGCAGGATTCTAATGTATTCACAAATGTTCCTAGAGGAAGCGGAGTGGTATATGTAAAAGATGCCTATGATTGTAATCCTATTTCTATAGAAATTACAATACCTAATATTGTTAACGTAATTACTCCTAATAATGATGGTGTAAATGATGTTTTAGATTACTCTGAATTAGGACATAAATCAAATCTGGTAATCGACATCTTTGACAGATACGGAACTAAAATTTACCAAGCCAACAAAGCCAACGGATACAAATGGGATGGAACAACGAACGGAAGCAAGAAAGTATCTACAGGAAGCTACTGGTTCAGCGTAAGCTGGAATGAGCCCAATGCTAAACAAACTCCAGTTAAATATTCTGGATGGATTTTGGTTAAAAACAGAGAATAAATATTCCTAATACTAGAATTTATTAAAAACCACGATTTGAAATCGTGGTTTTTTTATTGTTTTTTCAAGCTAATACTACTTTTTATTATTAAATTTGTGTCAAAAGCTACCCCTGAATGAGAAAAATTCTATCTTTTTTATTTATATTTTTCATTTCCATGTCTACTTTTGCACAGCTAGACAGAGAACATTGGTTTGCTCCTATGATGGATAGAACAGGAAATCCTAATCCTTACCAAAAGCTTTACTTATCAACCAATCGCTCTACCCCATTCCCGGTAAATATTTATAATAATAATGTTTTAATTGGCACCGTAACAATCAGTAAAAATAACCCTCAGAAGTTTGATGTTCTTAGAGATTATATTATCACAACATTGCAAACGGATCTTTTTACGCCTATCACCAAAGGTCTTTATCTAAAAGCAGATTTCCCTTTTTATGCCAACCTTAGATTTTCTGTTTTCAACCACGCCGAAATCATTACTTCTAAAGGAATCCCATCTACCGGAAAAACTTTTTATGCGGCAAACGCTCCTATTACAGTAAGTAATAATATCCTAAACTTCATGACAAGTATCTTAGCAACTGAAGACAATACAACAGTTACTATATCGGGATATAAATCGACCGTTCAGTTTTCAAATGGAACAACCGGATTTACCAATCCCACTATGACCTTTACTTTAAACAAAGGGAAATCTTTCATCATTGATGGTATAGGTGATATTGCAGGAAACTTTGATGGTTTTATAGGAGCAAAAATTGTTGCCAACAAAGCGGTCAATGTAACCAACGGTAATTTTAATGGCCAGTATGCAGGAAACTATCCCACAAGCTCAGATATTTTGATGGATCAGGCTGTACCTGTTGAAAGATTAGGAACCGAATTTGCCTTAGTTAAAGGAAACGGGAGCATCGGGTCCAATATGGAAACAGCTTTAATAATAGCTACTGAAGACAATACCCAAATTTATGTAAACAATGAAATTCCTCCTATTGCCACATTAAATACAGGACAATATTATGTAATTCCTGATACCAAATATATTTTGCAGGGAAATAACCATTACAACTTATATATAAAAACCACGAAAAACGCATATGTCTACCAAATGCTTGCCGGAGATTCAGCATCTGGAAGTGAAGTTGCAACCGGAGGCTTTAATTTCATTCCCGCATTAAACTGCTACTTGCCTAAACAAATCAACGAGCTTGGTTTTATTGATGAAAATTTTGTCCTTTCCAATAACAATCCTACCGGGATTTTAAATATTCCTACCAAACTAAATCTGATCACTCAAAAAGGAGCGGTTGTAACAGTAAATGGTAGTACCCCTCCTGCCAATACAGGACCTTTTGATATGACCGGAACCAATAACTGGGTAACTTACGGGATACCTAATACAACAGGAACTATTACTGTAATTTCCAATAAAGCTATTACTGCCGGAATTAATGCAGGAAGCGATGCAGTAGGATATGGTGGTTTTTTTGCAGGTTTCCCTACACAACCTGTCATTTTGCAGAGCGGGGCAGGCTGCGCACCTGGAATACAGCTTACTGTAGATCCATTAATCTATGACAGCTATCAATGGTATAGAAACGGATCAATTATTCCCGGAGCTACAAGTTCAACATACAATCCTACTCAATCTGGCTTTTATTCATGTTCAGTAACAATGGGAAGCTGTGCGCCTTTAATCTCTAATGAAATTAAAGTTTTAAATTGTACAAAGCAAAGTACCTCTACTTATAATGTTTGTGCTACGCAAACAATAACACCTGCTTTTACAACATCAACACAAACTCCCGTACCTTCTACGGTATCAATAGTCACTCCACCTTCGTTAGGAAATGCCACTATCAATCCAACAACAGGAGTTATTACTTATACCCCAACCAACCCAGGAACAATAACAGGTACGGATACATTCACCTATACATTTTGTGGAAATGATGCTGTTTTTCCGGATTGTGAAACGGTTATTGTTACTATTCACTTAGAAGCACTTACCACCACTAATGCAACAATTTATGCCTGTAATATAAACAATCAAGGTACTTTCAACCTTACGTCTGCCAATGTAAGTAACAATTCTCCTATTACAATTACTTACTATCCAACTTTAACAGATGCTCAAACCGAAAATCCGGCTGCTCTTATTACATCTACTACTGCTTATACCGCAGCAAACGGTACTATTGTCTACGCTGTCGTAAAAAATAATAATGGCTGTAAAAGTATCGCTCAGATCACATTAACTCTTTATAATCTTGCAGTCATTACTCCTAACTACTCCGGAGTATTTTGTGATGATAATTTTGACGGCACTGTTACCGTAAATTTACTCAACATTACTCCAATCGTTCTTAATAACCCTACCTATTTTACCAATGTAAGGTATTATGCAAGTATTACAGATGCTAATGCAGGAAATTCCAACACCCTTCCTAATAGCTGGAGCTTCACAACAAATACTACAATTTATATTCGGGTAGATTCACCTGACGGATGTGCAGCTGTAGTAAAACCGTTAAGCTTTTCCATTGGGCAGCCTATCCAGTTATTAACAGATCGTGTTACAACAAGTATTTGTGACGAAGATCTTGATGGCAGTAAACAGATAAACCTATTACCTTTTATCCCCCAATTTACAACAGATCCGGGTGTTACCTATACTTTCCACAGCAATTTGCAGGATGCGCAAAATGGCACGACTCCTATCAATAGCTCCATAACTCTTTCCGGGACTCAAACTATTTACATAAGATTTGAAAAAAACGGAGTTTGCCCGGCTATAGGAAAAATAATTATCACTATTAAAACACCAAAGAAATCTGATATTTTATTAGATCAGATCATCTGTGCAAAAACAACCACAACCTTAGATGCCGGTTCAGGCTTCGAGTCCTACGTTTGGAGTACAGGAGCTACAACAACATACATTTCCAATGTTCCTGTTGGAAATTATTGGGTAGATCTTACTTATAACGGATGTGTATACAGACAATATGTAAATGTTACAGAAGCTCAGCTTCCGGTAATTCTTTCCATCGATATTAATGGGACAACAGTAACAGTAAATGTAGGAGGAGGATTCCCCCCTTACCAATATTCTTTAGATGGTATCAATTGGCAAAGTTCCAATGTTTTCTATAATGTAGCACGAGGCTCTCATGTGGTATATGTAAGAGATTCTAAAAACTGCCAAATGGTTGAAAAGCCTTTTGTAGTTGTAAAGCTTATTAATACCATTACACCAAATGGAGATGGGCACAATGACCAGATCGATTATTCCGGGCTTGCCGATAAAACCAATTTTGAATTCAGAATTTTTGACCGATATGGCGCCGAGGTTTTCAGAGGGACTCCTACCAACAATTATACCTGGGACGGAAGAATGGGAGGCAGAAATGTACCGACAGCAACCTATTGGTATTTCATCAGTTGGATAGAATCCGGGCTCACTCCTACTACCGTAAAATATACAAGCTGGCTTTTGGTAAAACACAGATAAAAATTCAAAAACAATTATTTATAACAATCATTAACAGTTTTATATTAAAGTTTAATATAATTTAACCCGTTTTTGTAATTTATAAAGTGATAGATTGGCGTATTTCTATGTAATTTTGCCAATTATATGAAGAAACTAATTACTTTAATTTTTTTGATTTTTTTAGCGAAAGTCAATGCTCAGCTTTTCTCCGGAGAAGTTTTTTTAAGAGACAACTCTATTTTGTATCTCAATCAGGTATATGTAACCAATCTTACCACACAAAAAACAGTCCTTACCAATTATAATGGTAATTTCAATATTGAAGCTAAGCTGGGAGATGTAATTCGTTTTACCTCAATCATTACAGAAAGAAAAGACTTTAAAATTACTCAGCAAATGTTAGGTGGCAAAAATCTGATTGAACTTAAAATAGCTTATTATGATATTCAGGAAGTACTTATCAGCAGATTCAAGCCTACAGGTAACCTCAGATATGATGTAAATGCTATAAGGAAAGAAGATAAAAGTCTTGCCCTAAAAAAAATGATCGGTTTACCTGCTCCTAAGGGAGATGGTACTTCCCCCGAACTTCCGGTTGCTGGTTTAAGAGATGGTGGACTCACTTTCAGCCTGGAAAGTATCTATGATATCCTATCAGGAGACCGCAAGAGAAAACAGCGTTATTTAGCATATGAGAGAATGAATTCTTCTATTACTCAAATTAAAAATTATTTAGGCAAAGATTATTTTGTAAAGTTTAAAATTCCTGAAAATTTAATTGATAATTTCTTACAATTCGTATATACATCAGAAAATGTAGAGCCTTATGTATTGGCAGGAAACTTCGAAGCCATCAAAATACCGATCGAAAAATATCTTCCGATTTATCAAAAAAGACTAAAAAGCTCGCATCTGCAGGAGATCGCAAAATAAAAAGTTTTAAATTTCCTTTTTGAAATAGAGATTTTTTTTAAAATATTTATAATTTTATAACGTGTTTAATTATTAACGACTCACTGATCCCCAAATCAAAAAGCATATATTTTAATGAAGAATTTACTTTTTTTACTAAGTACCCTATTATGTATCAATCTTTCTGCACAAGGGAAAGACAAAGATTACAGTAATATTTTAAAAAGTAAAAACATCTATGAGCTTAATGCTTTTTTGCGGGATGCTCATCCTGACGAACCTCGCCGTTCCATCATAAAACCAAGAGTAATGCAGCTGATGAAGGAATATATTCAAAACGCTGCTCCGGGGGATCCTAAAGTAAAAAGTATGCAGGAAAACCTTGCCCTTCTAAAAAGGCGGCCTTCTACAAAAATTACTTTTGATGAAATGAATGCGAAAATAAAGGAAAAGCAAATTGCAAAATATAGAGCAGAGTTAGCTTCGGGAATATCATCTGTAAAATATACTCCAAGTACTGCTCAAAATGTCTATGTCGCCAATACTCCGGCTACAGCGACAAAAGCCGCAATTCCAAACACAGAAGCAGATGAATTTAATATGCTTATGGCAAGCAATCCTGTTGAGCATAAAAATAAAACGGTGAAAATATTGAATTCATTATTTGACAATGATCCTAACGCCAAGGAATGTATTGTGATGATTGAGAACAATTCTGACTGTAATATTATCGTAAGAATGGAAGGTGTCGGAAATACAAAGTACCGTCTTGCTGTACCTGCTCACGGAGATAATTCTATCGTAATTGAGAAAGGAAATTATCTTTTTACAAGCTTGGTTTGTGGGGCACAATATGCATCACAGAAAACGGTTCAGAAGCCGATTATGGTCGCTTTAAGCAATCCTAAATAGCACAGAAAAAGCCTCCAATACTGTTATAAAAATCAAAAAATAGGTATTTTTTCATTACTTTTGTCCGATTTTTATAGAGTATGGGCAAAAACAAACTGGCGAGATTCGCAGAAAATAAAATATTACCAAATGTAGTTCAACCAACAAGAGAAGAGGCTCTGAACGGTTTTGAGCTGAAAGGAAACTGGAGAAAAGATTTCTTCAAAAATGAAAATCCTATTGTTTTAGAATTAGGTTGCGGAAAAGGAGAATATTCTGTTGGGCTTGCAAAAGCATTCCCTGAAAAGAATTTTATCGGAATAGATATTAAAGGAGCCAGATTTTGGTTTGGAGCTAAAGAAGCAGTTGATAACAATATGCATAATGTAGCCTTCTTAAGAAGTCAGATTGAGCTGGTAGACTGTTTCTTTGCAGAAAATGAAGTGGATGAGATCTGGATTACCTTCCCCGATCCACAGATTAAATACAGACGTACAAAGCACAGATTAACTCATCCGGATTTCCTGAACAGATATAAAAAATTCTTAAAACCTGGTGGAATTATTCACTTGAAAACGGATTCTGAGTTTTTACATGGTTATACTTTAGGCTATCTTCAGGGAGCTGGATATGAAATCATAAGTGCACATCATGATATCTACAGTGCGCTTGAATATGATCCGGGAACGCCCCATTTAAGAGATATCAGAACTTATTATGAAGAACTATTCTCTGCAAAAGGGAAAACTATTACATATATAAAGTTCAGAATAAACTAATATAAAAGGTAAGATTTTCTTACCTTTTTTCGTTTCTATATTTTTACATCTATCTTTTAAATCAAATTGTATGAAAGGAAAAATAATTTGGGGGATATGTATATCAATTCTTTTAGATAGCTGTAGTACGACTTACAGTACGCGTACTCCAGCTCCTCCTTCTAAAAACTCACCCAGAACGACATCTACTCCATCAGTATCTCAAACCGAGCAGGAATATAACACCTTAATAAAGACCTATAAACCGGAAACAGCAGATGTATTAACGGATTTATTCAATGATAGCTCAAATAGCCCTAAAACTTCAATTACGGTCACCAATAAGTCTCGCTGTAATATGGTTTTGACGATCACAGGAAAAAATTACTCAAAAAAAATTCCTATTGGAGCAGGCAAAATAGGATATGCCATGGTACTAAAAAATCAAAATTATAATCTGTCCGGAATGGTTTGTAGTTCGGTCTATAAAAAGACTCAGTTTATATCATCTTCTTACAGCATCACCCTTTCCAACTGAATAATTTTATATCAAATAAAAAATCCGTTAAGTAAATTCTTAACGGATTTTTATATTTTAAAGATAAATCTTTAATTATTCAGCATCGAAATCAGCATCTTTATCAGCAGATACTACTTCTCCTTCTTCTTTAGATTTTTCTTTATCAGCTTTTCTTTGAGACTGACCTTCTTTGATAGATTCAGAAACAATGTTTAAGATCATATCGATAGACTTAGAAGCATCATCGTTTCCTGGGATAACGAAATCAACTTTTCTTGGGTCAGAGTTTGTATCAACAATACCGAAAACTGGAATACCTAATTTCTTAGCTTCAGTTACAGCGATGTGTTCTCTCAAGATATCTACAACGAAGATTGCAGAAGGAAGACGAACCATGTCAGAGATAGAACCTAAGTTTTTCTCTAAGTTAGCTCTTTGTCTGTCTACCTGTAATCTTTCTTTTTTAGATAAAGTTTCGAACGTACCGTCTTTTTTCATTTTGTCGATAGCGTTCATTTTCTTTACAGCCTTTCTGATTGTAACAAAGTTTGTTAACATACCTCCTGGCCATCTTTCTGTGATATAAGGCATATTAAGTTCCTGAGCGTGTTTTGCAACAACTTCTTTCGCTTGCTTCTTAGTAGCTACGAAAAGAACTTTTTTACCTGCAGAAGTTAATTTTTCTAAAGCGTTACAAGCTTCATCCAATTTAACTGCTGTTTTATGTAAGTCTACAATGTGAATACCGTTTTTCTCCATAAAAATGTATGGAGCCATATTTGGATTCCACTTTCTAGTCATGTGACCGAAGTGTACACCAGCCTCTAGAAGGTCTTTTACATTTGCTTTTGCCATGTTTTCTGTTTTTGTTAGTTTACTTTCCGTCTTTTAAACAATCAACAACTTCTTTAGATGGGAGAAGCGTTTGGATGCTAAACGTAACGGGCAATTTTTTTGTTTAGATAAATAGATTTTAGATATAAGACAACAGACTGAAAAAATTCTGAAATCTGAAATCCTGTATCTGAAGTCTGAAAATTAACGTTTTGAGAATTGGAATCTCTTTCTTGCTTTTTTCTGACCTGGCTTCTTTCTTTCCACCATTCTTGCGTCTCTTGTAAGTAAACCAGCTGGT
>JBCNMJ010000043.1:0-29356 GCA_039594975.1 Chryseobacterium sp.
CATTCTTTTTGAATTTCTTTACAGGAGCAGTGTATGTATAGGTACCTTTTTTCTCATCTTCCATATAATTACCTCTTTTTGGCTTGAAGTTTGCAAGATAACAACCTCTGTCATCCATTAAATAAGGTCCTCCCCAAGGATAAGCCGCATTTTCTTTTCCTCCTTTTGCAGCATATTCCCATTCAACTTCTGTAGGAAGTCTGAAAATCAAAGGTCTTTGTTTTCTTCTTTTTAAGCTTTCGTTGTAATCAGACTTTAATTTAGTTCTGAAATTACAATAAGCTCTTGCCTGATCCCAAGTTACTCCAACTACAGGATAGTCTTTATATGCCTTATGCCAGAAATACTGTTCAAATAAAGGCTCGTTATAAGTAAAGTGGAAATCTTTTACCCAAACTGTTGTATCAGGATAAATTGCGATACTTTCTCTTTTTAAATAATTTGCTCCTCTTTCATTATCAGCAATAGCTGCATCCGTATCTCCCCACTGATAAGTATATTTTAATTTACTTACATCCAAGATTCTTTCGTTTCCTATTCTAGAAGAAGCTGGCAAATACATCGATTCTAAAACCTCTGCATATTCTACATCCGGATACTTTGATGTATTCCAGTGCAATGGAATTTTCCAGTCTAATTTCTTACTTGCATCGTAGCTTCCGTCATTTCCGCCACCCTGGCCTTCTATATATTCTTGATATGGTGTTAAGTTGTCTTCTTTTTTAGCTAAGTAAGCATAGTCTCCGATACTAGCTCCTTTACCTTTCCCATCACCTCCTTCACCTGCTGCTTCAGCAAGTAATGTTCTAGCGATAGAGTCTCTTACATAATTAATGAACAGTCTGTATTCTGCATTAGTAGTTTCAGCTTCATCCATGAAGAAAGAAGAAACTGTTGTTGTTTTCAATGGTGCTTTTTCAGCAGAATTTGTTGGATCCTGATCTGCCATACCCGCAATAAACGAGCCGGCAGGAATTGCAACCATACCATAAGGTCTTTCCGCAACAAATGATTTTGCTTTTTCTCTTGGTATCAATTCTCCTTTCGTTCCTGGTTTCCCTACAGAAGAAGTACCACCACCTGAACAAGATACCGACGCTACTGACGCAGACAATAATAAAAGAAATATCCTTTTCATGTTAATTTTTATAATTAAGCCGTAAATATATAATTTTTTTAAGAAACTTTTAAGATTTTTTTTGAAATAACGGAAGAAATCTAAATTTATTTTATTTACACCAAATTTTTATTCCACAGTTACAGATTTTGCAAGGTTTCTTGGCTGGTCCACATTTGCTCCTCTATACACTGCAATATAATATGCTAATAACTGTAAAGGGACTGATGCAATAATTGGTGAGAAGCATTCTGATGTTTCAGGAATTTCAATAACATAGTCTGCCATTTCACTTACCTGAGTATCTCCCTTATTCACAACAGCAATAATTTTTCCTTTTCTTGCTTTAATTTCCTGCACATTGCTTACAATCTTATCATAATGTCCCTTCTTAGGAGCAATAATAACGATTGGCATATTTTCATCGATTAAGGCAATCGGACCATGTTTCATTTCTGCTGCAGGATATCCTTCTGCATGAATGTAAGAAATTTCTTTTAGCTTCAATGCACCTTCTAGTGCTGCAGGATAGTTATATCCTCTTCCTAAATACAGGAAGTTGGTAGCGGTAACAAAATCTTTTGCTATATTTTGAACTAATTCGTGTGTTGAACTTAGAACATCTTCAATTTTTTTAGGAATTGCATCCAGCTCAGCAATTAAACTCATGAAATCTGCGTTTCCTAAGTTTCCGTTATGTTTGCCTAATTTAAATGCTATTAAAGTAAGAATAGTTAACTGTGCAGTAAAAGCTTTTGTTGAAGCAACTCCAATTTCAGGACCTGCATGAGTATATGAACCAGCATCTGTAATTCTTGCAATAGAAGAGTCGACAACATTACAAATACCATATATAAATGCACCTTTTTCTTTAGCCAATTTTAAAGCGGCCATAGTATCTGCAGTTTCTCCTGACTGAGAAATCGCAATTACCACATCTTTATCCGTGATAATAGGATTTCTGTATCTAAATTCAGAGGCATATTCTACTTCAACTGGAATTCTCGCATATTCTTCAATTAAATATTCCCCGATAAGACCAGCATGCCAAGAAGTACCGCAAGCAATAATGATAATTCTGTTCGCATTTTTGAATCTTTCAATATGATCCCAGATTCCTGCCATTTTGATAACCCCTTCATCTACAAGAAGTCTCCCTCTCATCGTATCATGGACAGATTTCGGCTGTTCGAAAATTTCTTTCAACATAAAATGTTCATACCCTCCTTTTTCAATCTGTTCCAAACTTAATTTAAGTTCCTGAATTTCAGGTTTAATTTTAGAATTATCATTAATAGTTCTTATGTCTACTCCATTTTCTAAAGAAATTGTAGCCATATGACCTTCTTCAAGATAAATAGCTTCCTTTGTGAATTCAACAAAAGGAGACGCATCAGAAGCGATGAAATATTCATTCTCACCAATACCTATTGCTAAAGGAGATCCTAATCTTCCAACCACCAATACTCCAGGAAAATCCTGATGCATCACAGTTATAGCATATGCACCATATACTTCATTAAGTGCATATCTTACTGCAGTAGGAAAATCCGTTTCAGAATTTAAATCCATAAAGTACTGGATAAGATTTACTAAAACTTCTGTATCAGTCTCCGATTTGAAGCTAAAACCTTTTTCAGTAAGCATTGTTTTAATAGTATCATAATTTTCAATAATACCATTATGAACAAGTGCAATTTTATTATTATTTGAAAGGTGCGGGTGGGAATTTCTATCACTAGGAACACCATGTGTAGCCCAACGAGTATGTCCCATACCTATTTTAGCGGTACCTTTCAGTCCTTCAGAAATCTTTACTAAATCATCTACTTTCCCTTTAGTTTTCTCAACTTCAAATTTATCATTCCCATCTTCCAAGACAATTCCAGCACTGTCATACCCTCTATATTCTAATCTTCTAAGACCGTTGATAACAATATCATACGCATCCTGAAACCCTGTATATCCTACTATTCCGCACATATTTTTCTCGTGTTTTTATCTGTATTTTATTTTTTACTGTGAACAACTAAAAGTTGTATCTTATTTTTATTAGACGGATCATTACCAATAAATACTACTCTATCCGCTGAGAAAGCTCTGTTTGAATATTTGTATCCTGCATAAGATCCTGATGTTGTATTAATAAAACTCGCTACATCAATCTTAAAATATTTATTTGTATTATCAGCCCCAGTTTCAACAATATCCTTCAATGATTTTGTAATCGTAAAATCATAATATGCAGGATTCTTATCAATGTCATATATTTTATACGGAGAGAAATTTATAGATCCACTTAAGTTTAACAAATCTGTCGTAAAACCTGTTGTCTCTTTCCCATTACTATCCACATCTTTTTGAACAACAGTAAAAGAAACCGGCTTCGTATATTTATTATTGTAATTCGCATAATTTATATTCCAAGATGGATCTGTATAGATTCTTATTCTAGCACCAATAATAGCTTTTTTATTATTTTGGTACAATTGTTTCAGTTCATTGATAGTTGTTGCCGGAATCTTAATACCTATTGAAGGTCCTCCCATTCCCTGAGCAAATAATTTAGAATCTCCATTTACCTTATCCCCAATAACAAAATTTCCAAACTGTGTCGATCGATTATATTCATAGTGTCCAATATGTGCATTGGCCGATCCCATGGTAAACTTATAAGTTGTTTGAGGCCTCGTTGTTGTACCATTTTCCGTTTTATCATTTTTATAATACATGATCATCTCTATGTCATCCGGATTAAACTGAAACAGATATCCATCACTTTCAACAACAGAGAGTTTTATCCCCTTAAAGTATCTAATAAAGTTAGAAGCATCTTTAAGATCCGAAGAACTGGCCTTATCCACAATTTTAGTCTGAAAGAAACTTGCACTTAAAGGAATTCTAATTCCCACTGCTGAAGATGTGTATAATGAACTAGCATCAGAATCTTTTGTAATTGTTACTGAATTCACATTTCCATTAAATGTTTTGCTTCCTAGTTCTAATGGGGCATCATAGATGGTATTAGAATAGGCGATATCATTTTGACCATTTAAAAAATCTCCAACTTCATTTACCTTAATTGTAAATTGTGGCACCGCTCCATTAATTTTGGCCTTTCCATATTTGTAAACAGGATAAGTATTTACCACTTTTTTAGCCGCAACATTCCCATCTGGATAAATATAGTCTTCATTTGTTGTTGTAGTAACTGAGTCTGTAGCATATGTTGGTTTTACCACTAATACAACTGAGTCAACTACAGGATGTGCTCCAAAGTCCGGGCTATAAGACGGTAAACGTACTTGAGTGAAATAAGATGCTCTTTGCATTCCGAACTGACTTTCCGTAAAAGCGCCTAATACAGCTTTTCTTGTAGAATTATAAACTTCATACATAACAGATGCATCACTACGAATACTGTCATTATTGTTAATATTGTAAGCAATAACATCGCGAGAAATTTCTTCTCCCTGGACTGCATCATTTAAAAATAATTGTTCTCCCAAAGCATCTGTTTCAGGTTCACAATTGTATAATAATACACTTCCAAAAATCGCCATAAATAAAATGGCGAAAGTTCTTTTAATAGTATAAGTCATTAAAATGTGTTTTTTAATAAAGTTGATTGATAGAATCTACATCAAGATATTCGGATTTTGATGTACCAGTTTCATTGAAAGCCTTATCTAATTCTTCGTTTAAGAATTCATCTCCTTTAACAATTGAATCTACATAATTCATACTTTCAATTACAACATTCTGAATGGTTGGATTTTCTAAGGCCTTTAATCCCGAAATATTATCAAATTTAAGTTTATCTTCAATATTACCGCTTAAAGCAGCATCTTTCTCATTGTATAAAGAAAGAACTATTTTTGCATCTTTGAAGTATGCATCAGTTTCGTAATACGTTTTAAGATAAATAGGAACAAAAGAAGACATCCATCCGTTTAAGTGAATTACATCCGGAACCCAGTTTAATTTTTTAATGGTTTCTATAACCCCTCTTGCAAAAAAAATGGCTCTCTCATCATTGTCATCGAAAGGATTTCCTTCATCATCAAAATAATATTGTTTTCTCTTAAAATATTCTTCATTATCTATAAAATACACCTGAAGTCTTTCTCCTGGAAGAGAAGCTACCTTAATGATAAGAGGCTGATCTAAATCATTGATAATAATATTCATTCCTGAAAGACGAATAACCTCATGAAGCTGAAACTTCCTTTCACTTATTTGTCCAAATCGTGGCATAAAAACTCTTACATCATTTCCTTCCTGGTGCATCTTAAGTGCCATTTTGTTTACCACTGTTGCTAAATTTGTATCTTCCTGATAAGGGTACATTTCTGTGGTAATGTACAGTATCTTTTGATTCGGCATAAACTTCTATCTAATTTTTGTAAAAATGCTTTAATGTGCAAAATTACAAAAAAACATCCAACATTATTTTAATTAACATTTTTTTACGATAATTCCCTTTTTCAGATTATCGAAAACAATAGTAATGTATGATATTTTTAGTATTTTTGAAATACTATTATAGCAAACTATGGAAGTTTTAAAAAACAAGAAAACTCTTCAGGATTTCATTGAAAGACAGAAGGAAATGGGAAAAAGAATAGGTTTTGCTCCTACAATGGGTGCGCTGCACAACGGGCACCTTTCCCTTTATGAAGAAGCAAGAAAAGAAAATGACCTTGTGATCTCTTCAATTTTTGTAAATCCCACTCAGTTTAACAATCCTGAAGATCTTGAAAAATATCCGAGAGATATAGACCGAGATATTTTGATTTTACAAAATTCAGGGCTCGTAGATGCTGTTTACATTCCTGAAGTATCAGATATTTATCCCGAAAAGACAGAAAGTCAGCACTATGATTTCGACGGATTGGAAAATGAAATGGAAGGAAAATCCCGGCCGGGACACTTTGACGGAGTTGGAACTGTTGTAGAAGAACTTTTCAGGCAGATACAACCTGACAATGCTTATTTTGGTGAAAAAGATTTCCAACAGTTAGCCATTATCAAGAAAATGGTTGAAAAGAAAAAGCTTCCCATTAAAATAAAAGGAGTTCCTATTTACAGAGCGAGTAATGGTTTAGCATTAAGCTCAAGAAATCAAAGACTGCACGAAGACAGAAAAGAGGCTGCAAAAATCATTTATGAAACATTAAAACAGGTAAATAACTGGTTCAAAGAAATAACAATATCCGAAATCAAAGAAAAAGTACAAGATATCTTTGATCATCAGCAAGGTATGAAACTTGAGTATTTTTTAATTGCAGATGAAAAAACTTTACAAGAAACGGATTCTTTTCAAAAAGATCGAAGTTTCAGAGCTTTCATAGTCGTTATTGTAGATGGTGTGAGGCTAATTGACAATATCCACCTCTCTTAAATTTATAATTTATTTCAATATAAGATATAAGATAGGCATCACTTTTAGTGATGCTTTTTGTATGTTTTTAATACACTTAAACAACATTATTTACATTTAGCCAAGTATACATAAAAAATCAAAGGCTTCTTACGAAGCCTTTGAAACACCAAATCACAAAATATTAATATGAAAAAAATTTACTTTTCAGTAAACTTGTGACCCGGCTGGGATTCGAACCCAGGACCCATACATTAAAAGTGTATTGCTCTACCAGCTGAGCTACCGAGTCGGTCACTTTATCTACAAGTTACATTTCACAATGCTCTTTGTTTTTTAAGCGGTGCAAAGATACAATATTTTTTGTCTTTGCAAAATTTATTTTAAAAAATCAAAGGCTTCTTACGAAGCCTTTGAAACACCAAATCACAAAATATTAATATGAAAAAAATTTACTTTTCAGTAAACTTGTGACCCGGCTGGGATTCGAACCCAGGACCCATACATTAAAAGTGTATTGCTCTACCAGCTGAGCTACCGAGTCGGCCACAATTGTATGATAAATATAAAAATAATTCTAATAAATCACACCAATTATTTCAATTTTCTGCAGTGTGCCTGCGACTGGACTCGAACCAGCACATCCTTAGGAAACCACCCCCTCAAGATGGCGTGTCTACCAATTTCACCACGCAGGCAATAAATTACAAAATCTAGTAATTTTCTTGCTTGTGACCCGGCTGGGATTCGAACCCAGGACCCATACATTAAAAGTGTATTGCTCTACCAGCTGAGCTACCGAGTCGGCCACTTTATTATCGATTAACACTATGATAATGTCCCTCGTTTTTAGTGGTGCAAAGATATGAGTTTTTTCTTTATCTCAAAACTTTTTCGCAAATTTGTTTAAAAAAAATTCATGATAATTTCACTTGTTGGATACATGGGAAGTGGCAAATCTCACATTTCCAAAATATTAAGCGAAAAACTCAATTTTAAATTAATTGATCTTGATAAAGAAATTTCCAGACGCAATAAATTAACAATTCCCGAAATCTTCGAAAAAAAGGGAGAAATTTACTTTAGAAAGCTGGAAAGAGAAACTTTGGAAGAAATATTAGCCTCACAGGAAAATGTGATTTTAAGTCTTGGTGGAGGAACTCCGGTTTACTATAATAATATGGAAATTATTAATCATAACTCAAAAAGTGTTTTTTTGAGAGCTTCTGTCAGGACTTTATCCGAAAGACTTCTGAAACAAAAAGAAAAACGTCCTTTGATTACAAATATTTCTGATGAAAACCTTCCTGAGTTTATTGCTAAACATTTATTTGAAAGAAATGAATTTTACAATAAAGCGCAGGCCAGTGTAATTACGGATAACAGGACTCCTGAAGACATTGTGGATGAAATCATAGAAAAGCTCTATCTCTAGAGCTTTTTTTAATCTTCATTTTCAGAATCACCATCTCCTGTCTCACCAAAGAATTCATCCCAGTCTGTAAAATCTGTTGTAACATCATTTTCCACATAGTCATCCATATCGCGTCGGTCTTTCTTCGTAGGCCTTCCCTCCCCTTTAATCCGGTAATAATCCTGAGACATTTTACGCATTTTTAATAGTTCATACTGCTCTTTATCTGTCACATCTTTTATATGTAAAGGCACTAATTTAGCCCCGATTCTGCTTTTAGGAATCTGGATTACTTTAATTTTATAGTCAATTTGATTTTTACGGATCTTGATCACATCCCCTTCCTTCACCTCTTTAGACGACTTTACCACCGAATCACCAATGGAAACTCTATTTTTTTTAATCTCCTCAGTAGCAATGGTTCTGGTCTTATAAAAGCGAATGCTCCATAAAAATTTATCTATTCTCATATTTTTTTATACTTTTGTCGTTATATTATTTGTAAAGTAATTAAAAGTTTTTTTAATAATGAAAAAAATATTTTTATATATCCTTGCAGGATCCGTGTGCTTTTCTGCATGTAAGAAAGATGATGAAGATGATTCTTTTGTAGAGCCAACTGATATCAATGTAAGAAATTCTTATGATGAACAAGCCATTCAAAAATTCATGAATAATAATTACTTGGATAGTCAGGGAAATATAAAGGCATTTAGCAGCACAGACGCTAGTGATGATAATGAGAAAAAATTATCTGACCTAAGTCCTCAAACACTTCCTTCGGGCGTTATTTATATTGTAAGAGATGGAGCTCAACCTTCGCCAGGTGTTGCAATAGAAACAAATTCCAGTGCTACTAATGCCACTCAAATCAAAACAATGATAAGAGCTAACTATTATATTGCAACAGAATCGAATGGAGATGTTAATTTCACAACATCAGGTACACTGTTCAATACTATTGATGGAAATGGGTCGCCTTATACTGATCCTATTTTTTATTATGTGAAAAAATCAGTTCTAGATGCTGCAACAACAGATGCTGCAAAGCAAAGAAAATATTATGAAATTAAAGGTTTCCAAGAAGGTTTAAAACAATTTCATGGATTTGAAAATACAGCAAACGGAGCTCCATACAACTTACAGGGTGTAATAATAGTTCCGTCAAAGGCAGCGTTTGCAAGAGACAGCAACTATTACAGTCTTCAGAATGCATGTTTTGTATTTAACTTTCAAATCTACGATGCCAAAACAAGGCCCGCAGATCAACAATAAAAAAAAGCGCTTCAATTGGAAGCGCTTTTTTTATCTGTTTTTCTAAACTCTTGCTTTTTGTTTTACATTTCCTAAAATATCCGGGAAATACAAATCCGCTAAGTGATCGAATTCATCTCCCCTCATAAACATTGTCGCATCAACTTCTTCATAAGAGCTTCTACCTGCAGCCGCAATTAATTCATTACAGGTATGAAGGGTATTTTTATGAAAGTGATATACTCTTTCCGCTTTATCCGTTACATCAAGCCCTTTAATTAACATTTTATCCTGTGTAGCAACACCTGTCGGGCAATTATTAGAATTACATCTCAATGCCTGAATACAGCCTAAAGAGAACATAAACCCTCTTGCATTATTACACATATCTGCACCCATGGCAATGGCTCTCAAAATATCCAGGCTCGTTAGAACTTTTCCACTCGCTATAACCCTTAATTTATCTCTTAAATTATAGTTCTTAAGCGTTCTATTAACAAAGATTAAAGCAGGCTCCAAAGGCATTCCCACTCCATCCGAAAATTCCGGTGGTGCAGCTCCGGTACCTCCTTCTGCTCCGTCGATTGTTATAAAATCAGGATAAATTTTCAGTACATTCATCTGAACACAGATATCTTCAAATTCTTTTGTATCACCAATACAAAGCTTAAATCCTACAGGTTTTCCTCCTGAAAGTTCTCTTAACTGCTGCACGAATCTCAACAGACCTGCTGCATCAGAAAAAGCACTATGGGAAGGCGGGGAAATCACTGTAACTCCAGGTGTGACGTGCCGGATTTTTGCAATTTCAGGTGTATTTTTAACTCCAGGTAAAACTCCACCATGCCCGGGTTTTGCTCCTTGAGATAATTTGATTTCAACCATTTTTACATTAGGCATGGTTGAATATTTTTTAAATAATTCAGGATTAAATTTTCCTTCTTCATCACGGCATCCGAAATACCCCGTTCCGATTTGCCAGCAAAGATCTCCTCCTTCAAGATGATGCGGAGAAATTCCTCCTTCACCTGTATTATGATAAAAGCTACCTTTTTTTGCCCCTCTATTCAGCGAAATTTGAGCTCTGTCGCTCAATGCTCCGAAACTCATTGCAGAAATATTAAATAGAGAAGCGTGATAAGGCTGTGTACACTGTTCTCCACCAACCCAAACTCTCGGAAGTTCTTCTTTGGGAGATTTAGCATAAATGGAATGTTTAATTCCTTCGTATTTTCGATGATTGACTTCAAGCTGTGTTCCGAAAGCCACAGTATCACTTAAGTTTTTAGCTCGTCTGTATACCGCAGAACGCTGATTTCTGGGAAATGGCTTTCCATCGGTTTCCCTTTCTATAAAATATTGCTGCATTTCAGGTGAGATACTTTCAAAAAAGTACCGAAAATATCCCAAAACCGGAAAATTCCTTAGAATGGCGTGTTTTGACTGATAAGCATTGTAAACTCCTAATGCATAAATTGCGGATAACAGCGTCGGTATCCAATAGTGTGCTCTTATTAGTATTGCAACAATCCATGTAGCAACAACTAATACAATCCCCCAAGATAAAAACTTATCTCTCATGAATGTAATATTTAAAGTTAAAAATAAATTTAGTGGAAATTTCGCAAAGCAACTAAGCTTTTGCTAAAAAACTTTCGTAAGAAGATTGCACAGAAACCGTGCCATCTGACAGGATTTTTTCTAAATTTAAGAATTCGATTTGATTCACAGAAGCCTGATCAAATTCTTTCTGAACTCTCACATAGTTTTCCGTAAAGCCAAACATTTTACCGTCTTTATTTTCATGCTCCCAAAGAACAGGAAGCGTTTTTCCAAGCTGGGTCTGATAAAATGCCATTTTTTTCTTTTCAGATAAAATTCTTAGCATTTTATTTCTCTTTTTTCTTTCAGGGATAGAAACAACCCCTTCCATTTCTACAGCCTCTGTGTTTTCTCTTTCAGAATAGGTAAATACGTGAAGATAAGTAATCGGAAGTTCATTCAGGAAATTATAGGTTTCCATAAACTTTTCTTCAGTCTCGCCCGGGAAACCAACAATCACATCTACACCAATCGCTGCATGAGGCATTACCTCACGGATTTTATTTACCCTATCGCTATAAAGCTTCGTAAGATAACGACGCTTCATTTTTTTCAGTAAGTCATCACTTCCTGATTGCAGCGGAATATGAAAATGCGGAACAAAGCTTTTACTTTTAGAAACCAGCTCAATACTTTCATCCTTCAAAAGATTGGGCTCGATGGAAGAAATACGAATTCTTTCAATACCATCAACCTGATCTAATTCTGAGATGAGATCTAAAAATGTATGCTCGTGTCTTTTATTTCCGAATTCCCCTTTACCGTAATCCCCTATATTTACACCGGTAAGAACAATCTCCTTGATGTCTTTTGCTGCGATTTCTTTCGCATTCTTTAAAACATTCTCAATGGTGTCCGAACGGGAAATCCCTCTCGCTAAAGGGATAGTACAGTAAGTACATTTGTAATCACAGCCATCCTGAACTTTCAGGAACGCTCTGGTTCTGTCACCTATTGAATAACTTCCGATAAAGAAATCGGTTTCTTCAATTTCGCAGGAATGCACAATACCTTCGCTTTCAGATTTTTCCAAATCGTCAAGGTAACTTAAGATGTTGAATTTTTCTTTAGCTCCTAAAACCAGATCAACACCTTCAATCTGTGAAATTTCTTCGGGTTTCAACTGTGCATAGCATCCGACAATAACAACCAACCCTTCAGGGTTAGCTTTCATGGCTCTTTTCACGTGAAGTTTACATTCACGATCTGCGTTTTCAGTTACTGAGCATGTATTGATTACATAAACATTTGCCTTCTCATCAAAACTCACCTTTTCATAACCTGCATCTGTTAATTGACGGGCAATAGTAGATGTTTCCGCAAAATTTAATTTGCAGCCAAGGGTGTGAAATGCGGCGGTTCTTTGAAAAGTTGACATTTGTGTACTCCTGATTTTTGTGGATGCAAAGATAGTAATTTTAATATGATTTTTAAATTGATTCAGTCTATTGCTTAAATTCATCTCGAACTTCAGGACTGTTTTGATAACAGACGGGTGAAGAATTTGGATCTGCATCATTTTCAGAAAATTTATCTTTCATTTCTGCATTGAACTCTTGAGACTTGTTTCTGGCGATAGAAAGTGTTTTCCAGTTATTATTTTTCATCATTTTGGAAACATATACGATTTGTCCGATATGATAAGGATAATGGGCCAGTTGACGAAATACGGCATCAATCACAGAATGTGCTTCGCCTCTTATATAAATGGTGGAATATAAATTTTCATCAGTAATCTGATTTAACGCATTAAAAAAACATTCCCAACCTTTTTCCCAATATTCTATTACTTCTCTTTTTGTTTTGAAGGTATTAACAAATTCTTCGTCACGGTTTCGCCAAGGTTTTTCACCATCTTCTGTCAAGAAATCCGTCCATCTGGACAGCATATTTCCTGCAATATGTTTTACAATAACCGCAACTGAATTGCTTTCTTCATTGAACTGCCAAAAGATCTGCTCATCGGAAAGTTGCTCAAACGACTTATCACCAAGCATTTTATAGTATTCAAAACGTTTTATGAATAAATCTTTCATCATAATAATTTGATTTACTAATTTAAAGATTTTCCAAATAAAAAACCGCCACTTTCATGACGGCTTTGCTATTTCAGATTCATTTATTTTCTGTTTTTTACCATTACCCATCCTGTATATTTGACAGGTGTATGCTGTTTGCTTGGTTCATTCCAGGTTATAGAATACCAGTAGTTCCCTGTCGGAATCGGTTTATTTCCTGCGGTTCCGTCCCATTTATAATTATTAAATTTATTTGCCTGGAAAACTTTGTTTCCATATCTGTCATAAATATTAAATACCAGATTTTCTTTATTGGCCAATGCCGAATAATCAATAACATCATTGATTCCGTCTCCGTTTGGTGTAATGGCATTAATTAAATTGGGAACAACAATGGCCACGTCTACAGGTGAACAATTATAAGCATCTTTCACATAGATGGTATGATCCCCTCTTTTAATATTAGTAAAGACATTAGAATCCTGCCACTGAATATTATCCATTGAGTATTTGTATGGCGATGTACCACCTGTAACGTTTATTGTAACAGTCGTGTTAGAAATATCAATACTTACTACTACAGGTTCTTCGGAAGCATGCACTTTTACGGTCTGCATCGCAATACATTCTCCTTTTTTCAGTTTCACCCAATATGTTCCCACACTTACATTTGTAATAGCCTGTGTAGTTGCTCCCGTACTCCATTCATATCCGTCAAATCCGGCTCCTGCATCCAGAGTGGTTTTGTCTTCAATACAAATTGTCTTGTCTTTTAGAACTGATGAATAAGTAGCTGGAATTATAGAGAGTGTTATTTTAGCAATACCATAACAACCATTGCCATCTATTACTTTTATGTATGCTGCTCCTTCTGCTGAAATATAGGCTGAAGGAGTCAGTATTTCATTGGTGCCGTTAATTGCATTGGCTACTGAGCTATAGTATTTTTTAGTAACTCCGCTTTGTGTTGTTACCGTTACCGTTGTCAGATTAAAAGTAGCTATTTTAGGGTTTTCTTCTGATGCACAAGCTCTTAAAGAAGCATCATTCACAATTACTTCAGGATAAAATTTAAGTGTAATAACCGCCGTAGTAGAGCATCCTTGTGAAGTTTTTATCGACGCATACACTACACCTTCTGCAGATAAATATTGACTCGGATTTGAAATTTGTCCTGTTCCTGCATTTAAGTCAGCCATTGTCGGGTAATATTTGATCGTCACACCCGATCCACCGAAAACATTGGCACTTGTTAAATCAAACAGCCCTTTTCCAGATTTATAATTATTACAGGCATATAACGTAACGTTATTCCCAGTAATTCCACCCAATTTAAATTTGAATTTACCAATCTGCCTACAGAAATTGATCGGATTATTAGGATTTGAAGGGTCTAAATAATGTATACTGTAATAATAAATAGTCGTAGTATTTACTGTTATAGGTGCTAAAATAGGGCTTGTCCCGGCAAGCGCATCATTTTGAGTCGTATGATAAGTAATTACAAAGTTAGGATTCCCATTCAGGATTCCTGTAGTCAGTGTACTAAAATCAAAAACAGCAGGATTGGCGCAAATTAAGATTTCTCTCGGATCATTCGGATTTGCAGCAGGAATCCCTGGTGGAGTAAACGGGTGCGGCTGTAAAACAGGATCCGTAAAAGGAGATGCCAATGTTGCTGTTCCGCCCCATGTTAATGAAAACGGAGCAACTGTACTGCTTCCTGCCCCCACCCAGTTGTCGATATAAAGATAATAAGTTTGTCCGGCTATAACATCCATGTACATACAATAAGGAGTTGGTGAACCTCCTGCAGCACTGGTAAGTGTACTGGTCATATTTAATCCTGTATTGGCACCTACCCCAATTACCGTAGCTGCATTACAACGTATTGGAGATCCTAAGTTTCCGCAGCTTGCATTCGGTCCGTAGATGGCCCAGTCATAGTCTGCACCAGGATCATTGGGAACTAGATCAAAAGTAAGTGTTCCGCTGGTCGCAATAGTAAGTTTATACCATATTGAATTATGCTCACCTGTAGTTAAACAACCTCCCAGAGTTTCATTAACCAAACCTATTCCTGTCGGACTATACGTAATACTCGAATTTCCGCAGACTGATAATGCAGTAGAGCAATCTGCCTGAGAAAAATAAACTTGTGATAATAATAAAAGAAAGAATAGTAAAGTTTTTTTCATTATCAATTGGTTATTAAATTTTAAAAGTACCTCAAATATAACAATTTAAATGAATAACAACAAAAGACAAGGAAAATAAAAGATTTAATTACAAAAACAAATAATAATTAAATTTATAAAAACGATTAAGCGAAAATTATTTTATACTCGTAATATTACCACACATGTTTTCAAGATGAAAAATTTTATGAAAAGGGCTCTTCACTTCATTCAAATGCTCTTTATCCTGAATGAAAGTATATCGTGAAGCCAGAGAATTCATATCTGAAACAATCACCAGCCAACATTCATCAACACTGCTGTCGTAATAAGGAAATTTTTCATTTTTCTTTTCGATCAGTTCTAAGATTTTTTCAGAACAAAGCTCATCAAACAGGCTCATATTATACTCATGAGTTATGAAAACATTTCTCCGGTGAAAAGATTTCCGTACACTTTTTACAACACCAAACGGCTTACCTTTTTTTATGCTTTTATAAATATTCTGGATAATTCCTTCCTGATGTTCAAGAGAATCCAGCTTAATATGGGGATAGAATTCTAAAAAATAAACACCACGATACTTCGTAGTGTCTTCTTGTTCCAATAATATTTCTGTCTGACGGAAAATCTTATTTAAGCTGCTTTCAACCTTCTTCATTTCAAGGTGGTTGATTACCTCTGTAAGCTCTATTCCGATCTTCTTGTCATTTAGTTTAGCGATAAAATCCGGACTCTCACAGGTAAGATTTTCAAACTGCACTTCCGGAAAATGGTGCATAAACGAATTCAGCAGTAAAATCTCGGCTTTCTTTTTATACTTTTCACGATCATGCAGCGGAGATTCATCTATTTTACGATGATACTTCTCTATCGGCTTTTTTTTCAAATGTCGATTCAGATAATATAAGCTCAGATTTTTAATTAAATCTTCATCAGAAAATGCCTTTTTCATGTGCTTATTATTTTATTGTTATGGAACACATAAAACTTCCGATTTCAGTTCTTGAAGTTTTGATTATCAAAATTTTACACTTAAAGGTAAGCAAAAAAACAATTCAAAAAATGCTTTTAGAAATAATTTCTCTTATAATTAACATAAAGTTTACTTTCATAATTAATACCTTTGCCCCTTCAATTATAAAACTGTGATTTATGGATTTTAAAAATTTTAAAATACCCTACAGCGTCAATTCCCAATATTCTAAAAAAGTAGCCTATTTTTCAATGGAATTTGCCATTGAACAGGTATTAAAAATATATTCAGGAGGTCTCGGATTTTTAGCAGGTTCTCACATGAGAAGTGCTTACAATTTAAAACAGGATCTTATAGGAATCGGTATCCTTTGGAAATTTGGTTATTATGATCAGGCAAGAAATCACGATCAGTCTTTACAACCGACATGGACAAGAAAAATGTACAGCTTTCTTGAAGATACCGGAATAAAATTTCAAATTGAAATACACAGTGCTCCGGTTTGGGTAAAAGTCTGGTATCTGGATCCGGAAATTTTCAATACGGCTCCTATGTTTTTCTTGTCAACAGATGTTCCGGAGAACGATCATATTTCAAAAACAATTTGTCATAAACTCTATGACGCCAATGAATCGACAAAATTGGCTCAATACATTCTGCTCGGTAAAGGAGGGGCAAGATTGCTGGACGAAATGAATATCGAAAGAGATATTTATCACCTTAACGAAGCTCACGGCCTTCCTGCCGCATTTCATTTGCTGAAAAAATATAATGGAGATTTAAGTAAAGTAAAAGAGAAATTAGTTTTCACCACTCATACTCCGGAAGAAGCAGGAAATGAAAAGCACAATCTGAAGTTATGTTACGATATGTCATATTTTTCAGGCTTGAATATGGAAGAAGTGAAAAAGATCGAAGGTTCTGATGACGACCGCTTCAACCATTCACTCTGCGCTTTGAAAATGGCAAAAATTGCAAATGGTGTTTCACAGCTTCATGGTGTCGTTTCAAGAGCCATGTGGAGCAAATATCCAGGAATTTGCGGAATCACATCCATTACCAATGCTCAGGAATTCAAATATTGGGCGGACAAACCACTTTACAATTCAAAAGATGAAAATGACGAGACTGTTTTCGATTATCGTAAAAAACATCTGAAGAAAAGGTTGTTTAAAATTGTAGCTGACCAGACAGGAAATTTATTCAACCCTAATATTTTCACAATTGTCTGGGCTAGAAGATTTGCGGGGTACAAACGTGCCGATTTGTTATTACATGACAAAGAAAGATTGTACAGATTATTGAATCATCCTAAATACCCAATTCAGATTATCTGGGCAGGAAAGCCTTATCCTATGGATTACTCTGCAATTTCTACCTTTAATTCATTGGTTGAAGAGAGTAAAAATCATAAAAATATGGCTGTACTTACAGGATATGAACTTTCATTAAGCAAATCCTTAAAACAAGGTTCAGATCTTTGGCTCAACAACCCAAGAGTTCCGAGAGAAGCTTCAGGAACTTCAGGAATGACCGCAGCAATGAACGGTTCCGTTAATTTATCTACAGACGACGGATGGATTCCTGAATTTGCAAAGCATGGCGAAAATTCATTTGTCGTTCCTAAAGCAGATTATCAAAATATGAGCGTTTACGAACAGGATACTTATGATTTGAACAAATTATACGAAATTCTGGAAAACGAAATCCTTCCTACTTACTATGAAAAGCCTAATGCATGGAGAAAGATCCAGCACAATGCGATGAATGATGTGAAGGACCGATTCAACAGCGATAGAATGGCAGATGAATATTATAAAATTTTATATAATTACGAAGGTTGATTCTGCTTCATTAAAAAATAAAAATCGGTTTGAGAATATCAAACCGATTTTTATTTTAGGTTAATCTTATTTCTTTTTTGAAGGTACTTTTAAACCTTTTTCTCTCGCTTCAGAAATACCTATGGCTACAGCCTGTTTTCTGCTTGTCACTTTTTTTCCGGAAGAAGATTTCAGTTTTCCTTCCTTAAATTCGTGCATTACCTTTCCTACTTTGTCCTGAGCTTTTTCTGAATATTTTGTCTTGCTCATGATTTTTCTTTTTAAGATTTAGGCAGGGCTACCCCTATTTCATAAACGCGTGCATGCTTCAAATACTTTGAGCGTTCCCGTGAAGTTACCGATTCAAAATGACCGTTTTTAATCACCACAATCGGATCTTCCGTATTTTCAATTTCGAAATTAGCTAAATATCTTTCGTCCGGTGGGGACTGTAATAGTTTTGCTTTTATTTTCTGCAGCTCATCTGCATATTTTCTGAATCCCGGATCTGATGAATGGATAAATTTATATTCATCACCTGCGTCTACATAATAATGAAGTTTTTTCTCAATCAAATGAGCTTCTTCACAAATATCGGGATTATCATTTCCATCTTTAAAACCTACTTCCACCAATGTCCCTCCCTTTTTCTGTGCACATTGCTCAGCATCATCATAACTGGAAAATCCTGTATATACGATTTGATCATCCAAGACATATCGGTTCAGTTTCTGGTTAAATGCATTCGTTTCCATAATTATTATTGATTTGATTATATATTCATTATATTCAATTTTGTTGCCAAAACCCTTGTTTAATTTGCTTTTTTCAGCATTTATAAAATTATTATATTTGAAATCTTTAAAATTGGAAATGAAAAAATTCTTATTAACGCTTACAGTGGCGGCTGCATTTCAAAGCTTAACTGCACAGGAAATTACTTTAGATAAAATATATTCAGGATATTACCGGGGAAAGGGTATTGCCGGAATCACCTCTATGAAAAACGGTGAGAATTATCTGGTGATTGAACAAGGCGGAATCGCTAAATATTCTTATAAAACTTCTCAAAAAGAAGGAAACATTGTAGACGGAAATTTTGAAAGCTACGAGTTCTCTGATGATGAATCTAAAATTTTATTATTAAAAGAAAGTCAGCCAATCTACAGACATTCATTCTTAGGAACGTTTGATGTAAAAGATTTAAAATCAGGAAAAACAATTTCTTTAAACAACAGAAAGCCGGTTCAGGAGCCAAGGTTTTCTCCGGATGCGACAAAAGTAGCTTTCATTGTTGATAATAATATTTTTTATCAGGATTTAAATTCGGGAAAAATCACCCAGGTTACCGAACACGGCGTTAAAAATAAAATCCTGAACGGTCTTGCAGACTGGGTATATGAAGAAGAATTCGGACATGCCAGATTATATGAATGGACGAAAAACTCGAACGCAATAGTTTTTGTAAAATCCGATGAAAGCCAGGTTCCGGAAATTTATATTCCGATTTATGGAAAAACACTGTACCCAAGTGAAATGCGCTATAAATATCCGAAAGCAGGAGAAAAAAACTCTGTAGTTTCAGCTCATATCTACCTTTTGGATAGCGGTAAAAAAACGAAAATCAATCTTGACAATTTTAAGAATTATTATATTCCAAATGTTATTCAGACGGCAAAACCGGACGAAATTGTACTGATCACTTCTGAAAGAACACAAAATGCTTCAGATATCTTAAAAGTGAATACCCAAACCGGAGAAGTGAAAAAACTGTTCACAGAGACCGATGAAAAATGGATCGATACAGATAATGTAACATTAGAATTTCTGGATGACAACAGCTTCCTTTGGGGATCTGAAAGAGATGGAAACCGCCATTTGTACTGGTATGATCAGAATGGGAAACTGAAAAAGCAGGTTACGAAAGGAAATTGGGAAGTAACCGATTATTACGGTTATAACCCAAAATCAAAAGAAATCTACATCCAGACTACGGAAAAAGGGAGCATCAACAAAGTTGTTTCCAAAGTAAATATTGAAAACGGAAAAAGCCAGCTGATTTCCAATGCAGAAGGAAACAATTCAGCAAATTTTAGCAAAAACTATAATTATTTCATTGAAACTTCTTCTACCGCCGCAAAACCTTACACATTCGTTCTTAAAGACGGAAACGGTAAAGTAGTAAAAGAGCTTCAGAATAATGATGCTCAGCTTCAAAAATTAAAGGCAGATAATTTCGTTGAAAAAGAATTCATCACTATTCCAAATGAAGCAGGAGATCAGATGAATGCATGGATCATTAAGCCTAAAAACTTTGATAAGAACAAAAAATACCCATTATTCATGTTCCAATATTCTGGACCGGGTTCTCAGCAGGTTGCCAACTCCTGGGATAACGGAAACGGAATCTGGTTTGAAATGCTAGCACAAAAAGGCTATATCGTAGCTTGTGTTGACGGACGTGGAACAGGGTACAAAGGAGCTAAATTCAAAAAGGTGACTTATATGAATTTAGGAAAATATGAAATTGAAGACCAGATTACTGCTGCAAAATGGTTCGGAAATCAGTCCTATATTGATAAATCCAGAATCGGAATCTTCGGATGGAGCTTTGGTGGATATATGGCAAGCTTGGCAATGACTAAAGGAGCAGATGTTTTCAAAGCTGGAATCGCCGTTGCACCAGTAACTAACTGGAGATATTACGATTCTGTGTACACGGAAAGATTTTTGAGAACTCCACAGGAAAATCCTGATGGATACGACAAAAACTCTCCTACTGAATATGCGAATTTACTGAAAGGAAAATTCTTATTAATTCATGGAACTGCCGATGATAACGTTCATTTCCAAAACTCTATGGAATTCTCAGAGGCTTTGATTCAAAATAAAAAACAGTTTGAATTTATGGCATACCCAGATAAAAACCACGGAATTTATGGTGGCCAGACAAGACCGCAGCTGTATCAGAAAATGACTGATTTTATCTTAGAAAATTTATAAGACCATTTTGTTATTCTGCAAGAGTTTTACATAGTGAGATTCTTCCTTCATAATAACAGCTAAATACATAATCCCTCTCAAAGTCGAGAGGGATTTTTATATTTATTTCATTAATCAATTATTCAAAATTCAATTCATTTTATCAATTAAAATTAAAACCCTATTTTTGGGAAATTTGAAATTTTCAACTATGAAGACTAAACATCCTAAAGGGTTGCCTTTCCTCTTCTTCACTGAAATGTGGGAGCGTTTCGGGTATTATTTAATTCTCGGAATTTTTGTATTGTATGTGATTGAACCAACTGGTGCAAAAGGAGGACTTGGACTTCCCGACAAAACTGCAGACGACATTTTCGGAACTTATATCGCTTTAACCTATCTGACGCCCTTTATTGGCGGTTTTTTAGCAGACAGAGTTTTAGGCTATATCAAATCGATCTATTTAGGAGGAATTCTCATGGCAGCCGGATATATCGGGATGGGCGTGTTCAAAGATTTGACTTTGTTTTATTGTTCTTTAGCCTTGATTATTATTGGAAACGGTTTCTTTAAGCCTACAATTTCTACATTGTTGGGAAATCTCTATTCCGAAGAGCCTTATAAAGCCAATAAAGATTCCGGGTACAATATTTTTTACATGGGGATCAATATCGGAGCGTTTATCTGTAACATTATTGCAGCATTTATGCGGAATAAATTCGGCTGGGGTGAAGCCTTCATTACAGCCGGAGTCGGAATGTTGATCGGTATGGTGATCTTTACCATTGGCAGAAAACATTATATTCATGCGGCTCAAATGAAACCTGTACAGGAAGGTGATACTAAGCTTTCTGAAATCCTGATTAAGGTGTTCTTGCCGGCTATTATTGCCGGAGCGATTGGCTGGTTTATCCCTGGAAATATTTTTGGAAGTGATAATACAGATGCTTTCATTTTTGCATGTATTCCTGTTATTTATTTTTATGCCTCTCTTTATTTTAAAGCAAAACCGGAAGAAAAGTCTTCCATTGGAGCTTTGCTATCTGTTTTTATGATCAGCATGTTCTTCTGGGCAGTTTTCAAACAGAACGGAACAGCTTTGACAAGATGGGCGAATTATTATACAGACAGAAGCGTTCCCGCTTCAATGGAAAAGCCTTTGGAAAGCATTTATATGGTTGACGGAAAAAGCTATGAAGACAAAGAAGTTCCTGTGTATGATGATCAGTTCCAGTCTCAAAAAGATAAAGACGGAAATACAATAAAAGTACAGGGAAAAGATGTTTATTTTAAAAATATCTCTCCTGAACAGCGTGCAGAATTAGAGAAAAACCCAAAAGCTAAAACTTATTTATACAATACGGAATTATTCCAATCCATCAATCCGTTTTGGGTAATTGCTTTAACTCCTGTTGTTGTAGGGTTCTGGGCATTATTAAGAAGAAAAGGAAAAGAGCCTTTAACTCCCACAAAAATCGTTTTAGGGCTTTTCATTTCAGGATTATCTTGTTTGGTAATGGTCTTAGCAGTTTGGGCTGGAGATAATGGAGCTGTAAAAGTTTCGCCTTGGTGGCTGGTTGCGAGTTATGGAGTAATTACGGTTGGAGAGCTTTGTCTTTCTCCAATGGGCTTATCATTCGTTTCGAAACTTTCTCCTGCAAGAATTACCGCTTTAATGATGGGGGGGTTTTTCTTAGCCAATTCAGTTGGAAATAAGCTTTCAGGAATTTTGGCAAGTACGTGGTACAGCTATGACAATAAGATGAATTATTTCCTGGTAAACTTCGCTTTATTGATATTTGCTACTCTTTTAGGGTTATCTATGTTAAAAAGATTAAACAGAATTATGAAAGAAAAAGGGCATTAATCCTTATTTACAATAAAGAAAATAAAGCTGTAGATTGATTCTGCGGCTTTTTTATTTAAATATAAAATTAAAACCTTGCTGAAAACACAAAAAAAACTATATTTGTCAGTCTTAACAAAAATTAACAATAAAAAATGGATAATACTGAAGCATTAAGTCCGAAACCGGATGAATTTGTAGAGAATAAGAACTCCAGGCATCCAAAAGGATTATGGGTTCTGTTCGGAACAGAAATGTGGGAGCGTTTCAACTTTTATGGGATGAGAGCATTGCTTACCTTATTTATGGTAAACTCGCTTTTGATGAAGGAGGCAGATGCTTCAATTATTTACGGAGGTTTCCTTGCTCTTTGTTATCTTACTCCAATGTTGGGAGGTTTTATCGCTGACAGATTCTTAGGAAATAGATACTGTATCCTTCTTGGAGGTACTTTAATGGCAATTGGTCAGTTTTTACTATTCGTTAGTGCAAGTACATTCGGATCTAGCTTAGGAACGGCTACTACCATCATGTGGACTGCTTTGGGAATCATTATTTTCGGTAACGGATTCTTCAAGCCAAACATTTCTTCAATGGTTGGAAGTCTTTATCCAAAACAGGAAAAATCAAAACTGGATTCTGCATTTACGATTTTCTATATGGGGATTAACCTAGGAGCTTTCCTTGGTCAGTTGATTTGTCCATTGATCGGAGACGTAAAATCTGCGGATGGAATCAGAGATATCCACGCTTTCAAATGGGGATTCTTAGCAGCTTCTATCGCAATGATGGTAGGAACAATTACTTTCCTGGTTCTTAAAAACAAATATGTTGTAACCCCTGCCGGAAGACCAATCGGAGGGTTGCCAAAACACAATACTTCAGAAGATTTTGAAGAAGGAGAAGCACAGACTGCAAAATTCTCTACAGCATCTGTTGGAATTGCAGCTATTCTATTTGTAATTCTAGGATCATTATTCCACTTTGCATTAGGACAAAACGTAATCTATTCATTGGTTTACGCGAGTGGTATTTCATTGGCTTATTTAATTATGTCAGATTCTTCTTTAACAAAAATTGAAAGAGACAGAATCTGGGTAATCTATATCGTTTCATTCTTCGTAATCTTCTTCTGGGCTGCATTTGAGCAGGCAGGTTCTTCTTTGACCTTCATTGCAGACAACCAGACAGACAGACATTTCTTCGGATGGAATATGCCGCCTTCAATGGTACAGATCTTCAACGGGATCTTCGTAGTTGCTTTAGCAGTACCTTTCAGTATTCTTTGGGATAAATTGAGAGCAAGAAGCAAAGAGCCTGTATCTCCGTTCAAGCAAGCAATGGGATTAGCTTTGATCGCTGTTTCATATTTCATCATCGCACACAACGTGAAAGATCTTGGAAACCATGGCCTTTTAGCCGTAAAATGGTTAATCTTACTATATTTCATCCAAACTTGTGGTGAGCTTTGCTTGTCTCCAATCGGACTATCGTTGGTAGGAAAATTAGCTCCAAAAAGGTTTGCTTCATTATTATACGGAGTATTCTTTATTGCAAACGCAGCAGGATATGCATTAGCAGGAACTCTGGGTTCTATCTTGCCTGCAACAGGTGACAAATTTGAAGCAGCACAGAAAATCGGAGTTAATCTTCAGGATGTCTTGGATAAAAAAGTAACCTTAACTGCAGATCAGGCAGCAGCTTTCGAAAAAGCACAATTGCCTTTACAAAATCCAACTTTTGCAGGGTTTGAAATCCACAATCTATTCGAATTCTTTATGGTATTCGTAGTTCTTTGTGGTATCGCTGCTGTAATTTTGGCTTTAATCTCACCAATCTTAAAGAAAATGATGCACGGTGTGAACTAACCCGCATCAATAAAATACAACTAAAACCTCTGCTAAGTCAGAGGTTTTTTTTATTTTCGTGTGTTCTTTATCAAAAATTATAATTGTTGACATATTGTCTCAATATTCACTGATAATCTTTAATTAAACTTAATCATATATAATTATGAGCAAAACTCTAGAAGAAATACAAAATTTTGAAGGAAAATATCCTAAGCAAATCTGGAGCCTTTTCTTCTCTGAAATGTGGGAACGTTTCTGTTTCTACGGAATGAGAGGAATGTTGGTTTTCTTTATGATCTCCCAGCTTAATTTTCATGAAAAAGAAGCGAATCTTCAGTATGGAGCCACACAGGCTTTCGTATATGCTTTTACTTTCGTTGGCGGACTTTTCGCTGATAAAATCCTGGGTTTCAGAAAATCTCTTTTCTGGGGTGGGCTTTTAATGATTATCGGAAGTTTGATTCTGGCAGCAGATCCTCACAAATTTTTCTTTCTGGGAATTGCATTTACCGTTGTAGGAACAGGATTTTTTAAACCTAATATTTCGTCTATGGTCGGACAGCTTTACAAACCGAATGATTCCAGAGCTGATGCCGGTTTTTCACTTTTCTACGCAGGAATTAATCTTGGAGCACTACTTGGTGGATATTTATGTATTGCCATTGGAAAAGGAGAACTTTTTGCCAGCATTATTCCTGAGGAATTAAGATGGCACTTAGCATTCGGATTTGCGGCTGTTGTAATGGTAATAAGTTTGATAAACTTCGTTTTCACTCAAAGAAGCTTAGGAACAATCGGGCTTCAACCGGGCCACCCTGACAATGAAGTAAAATCTACGCCCATTCCAAAATGGAAAGAATACGGAACGTATGTTTTATCATTAGTCTTCATTCCGATCATCATGATCATGGTCGCAAAAACCGAGTATACAGATTATTTCATGTGGACAGTCGGACCATTAACTTTGATTTATCTGTTCTATGAAATGACAAAGGTAACCGCTTCTGAACGTAAAAAACTTTGGGCTGCTTTAGTGTTCATTTTATTCTCAATTTTATTCTGGGGAATTTATGAGCAAAGTGGAGGTTCATTAAGCATTTTTGCTGCTAAAAACTTAAATAAAGACCTTCTTGGCTTAGATCCGAATGGAGTAAACAATTCCGGAGGAGCTTTCTTCATTATTTTCCTTGCGCCACTAATCGGGTTGCTGTGGATTTGGCTGAATAAAAGAAAAATTGAACCTAATACCATAATTAAATTCGGTTTAGGGTTTATTTTCTTAGGATTAGGATATTATATTTTATTTGCCACAAGACTTTTTGCAGATCTTCAGGGGATTACTTCTTTGAATTTCTTTACCATCGCCTTATTAGTGATTACTTTGGGAGAACTTTGCCTCTCTCCTATCGGTTTATCCATTATGACGAAGCTTTCCACAAAAAATCTTCAGGGAATGATGATGGGAATGTGGTTTTTGGCTTCAGCTTACGGACAGTATGTTGCAGGAATTATTGGAGCAGGCTTGGCCACTGCAAAAGAAGGTTCTACCAACTATGATGCTTTGATCACTTATACCGATGGATATAAACAATTAGGATTATATGCCGTAATTGCCGGAGTGGTATTAATTTTGATTTCCCCATTCGTGAAAAAATTAATGCAAGATGTAAAATAGAAATAAGTAAATACTTATTTTTACTTTAAATACCAAATTATGAAGAAAATTATAAGTATAATCTGCTTGTTTCTGTTGAGTTTTAACTTTGCTCAGGTGAAATGGATGACTATTGAAGAGGCCTTAAAAGCTCAGAAAGAAAATCCAAAAAAAATATTGATCGATTTTTACGCAGACTGGTGTGGCCCGTGTAAAATCATGGATAAAAAAACCTACGGACACCAGATTATAGCTGATATAATCAATGAGAACTATTATCCCGTAAAATTTAATGCAGAAGAAAAAAAATCGCTTGAAATTTTTGGAAGAACATTTTCAAATCCGAATACTGAAGTAAAAAAAGGAAGAAATTCTTTGCACGAATTTACCCAATATATGAATGTAAGCGCTGTCCCAAGTACCGTATTTCTGGATGAAAACGGAGGGCCAATCACTATTTTGCAAGGTGAACTGTCTGCTAAAGAACTGGAGCCTTATTTAGAATTTATCTCAAAGGATATGTTCAAAAAAATCCGATCGCGAGAACAATGGGAAGATTATCAGAAAAAATTTAAATCTAAAATAAAAGATTAATTATGATTTCAAGGTTTAAAGTTTAATCTTAAAAAATATCATAGAGACTTTCAATTTTTTTGGAAGTCTTTTTTATTTTACCGAAATTCGGACCTTTATTTTTCCATTCAAAATCGAAACACTTATTTCGAAACCTGAAAAATGAATCTTGAAACTTCCATAGAATACGTAAAAGGGATCGGCCCTGAAAAAGCCAAACTCATCAAAAATGTGTTAGGACTTTCAACCGTAGAAGATCTGCTGAACTTCTACCCTCTTCGCTATCTGGACAAAAGTAAAGTTCATAAAATTTCCCAGCTTAACAATGTGAATACAGATGTTCAGCTGAAAGGAAAAATTACAAGCATTCAGGAAATGCAAGCAGGAAAGACCAAAAGGCTGTCTGCAAAATTTAATGATGATACCGGCTCTATGGATCTGGTCTGGTTTCAGTATTCTAAATGGCTGAAAGAGCAGATTCCAGTGAACAAGGAAATTTATATTTTCGGGAAAATCAATGTTTTTAATAATCAATTTTCAATGCCACATCCGGAAATTGAGGTTGAAGAAAAAAAAGAAACAGATATTCGTTTAAAACCGATTTATCCAAGTTCTGAAAAGCTTACCAAAAGGGGCTTAAATCAGAAATTTTTCCAGACTATTCTAAGAAATATCTGCAAAGAGATTCCCAGCCTGATTGAAGAAAATATGCCTGAATATATGATGAAACATTTTAAGTTTTTATCAAGACAGCATACGTATCTCAATATCCATTTTCCAAAAGACATAGAACACTTTGAAAAAGCCAATTACAGGTTAAAATTTGAAGAGTCTTTCTTCTTTCAGTTAGGTTATGCTTTAAAAAAACTTCATCATAAAACACAGTCACAGGGGAATCCTTTCCCTATTGTAGGGGATTTTTTTACCGGGTTCTATGAAAATAATCTTCCGTTCGAACTTACCGGAGCCCAAAAAAGAGTATTGAAGGAAATTCGTCAGGATATGAAAAAACCGATCCAGATGAACAGGCTTTTGCAGGGTGATGTAGGTTCAGGAAAGACAATGGTCGCTTTATTGACCATGTTGATTGCTATGGATAATGGTTTCCAGAGCTGCATGATGGCTCCTACGGAAATTCTCGCCCAACAGCATTATAATGGTATTAAAGATCTTCTGACAGGAACCGGTATAAACGTCCGTCTTCTGACAGGCTCTACCAAAGCTTCCGAAAGAAAAGTTATTCATGAACAGCTTGAAAACGGAGAACTTTCTATTTTAGTGGGGACTCACGCCGTTTTGGAAGACAAAGTAAAGTTCAAGAATCTGGGATTAGCCATTATTGATGAACAGCACAGATTTGGAGTGGCTCAACGCGCAAAACTTTGGGCTAAAAATAAAATTCCGCCACATATTCTGGTAATGACTGCGACACCGATTCCCAGAACGCTGGCCATGAGTTTTTATTCAGATCTTGATGTTTCCGTGATCGACGAAATGCCGGTTGGAAGAAAACCAATTATCACAGCTCACAGGCGTGAAAAAGACAGAGCTTATGTTTATAATTTCTGCAGGGAGGAAATTCAAAAAGGACGACAGGTCTATTTTGTGTATCCTTTAATTGAAGAATCTGAAACATTAGACTATAAAAATTTAATGGTCGGATTGGAAAATGTAATGGATAATTTTCCAAAGTATAATGTGACAATGCTTCACGGAAAAATGAAGCCTGATGAAAAAGATGCTGCCATGAGCTATTTTGCCTCAGGAAAAGCAGAAATCATGGTAGCAACAACAGTGATTGAAGTTGGGGTAAATGTTCCGAACGCATCCGTAATGGTAATTGAAAGCGCTGAAAGATTTGGCTTGTCACAGCTTCATCAATTACGTGGCCGTGTAGGTCGTGGCGCAGAACAAAGCTATTGTATTCTGATGACTTCTGATAAACTATCTTCCGACAGCAGAACCCGTATTAAAACCATGACGGAAACCAACGATGGTTTTAAAATCTCTGAAGTCGACATGAAACTCCGCGGGCCTGGAGATATTCTCGGAACCCAGCAAAGTGGTGTGGTAGATTTTAAAAGGCTGGACCTGATTGAAGATTCGGCAATTATAAAACTGACAAAAAAAACCGTTGATAAAATCCTGGAAACAGATCCACTCCTCACTCGACCAGATAATTTGTTGATCAAAAACTATTATTTAAGATATTACCGGGGAAAGAACAAATGGAGCAAAATCTCATAAAAAAGTCGTGAAAAAAAATTCTCACGACTTTTAAAAACTGTTATTAAGAAGAAATTGAAAGGCAAAATAAAAAAACAAAATGAATTGAGTTTCCAAATATTATTATAAAAACCAACTATTTGAGTTAAGAGAAGATTCTTTTAACTGTTTGAGTTTTCATGATTGTACCGTTTTATTTAAAGATCTTCTACGCTTAAATTGAAAACTGTAACAATCCATTTTGTTTAACTAACGTTTTATTTAAGATTCAAGAGAGATAAAAGTAACTTCTCTAGCATTATGCCTTTTATATAGTTTATTTGTGTTATTACTTTCTATTACAAAATTGACATATCCGCAGAAAAAAAAATTACATTATTATGATTATTTTTTACAAAATTATCACGTTAATGTGAAAATTTTGTAATGTATATTTTAAATAATCTTTATCCCATTTTCAT
>JBCNMJ010000044.1:0-29192 GCA_039594975.1 Chryseobacterium sp.
TAGTCAGGCTTTTGTTGGCCTTATTACTTGTTTTACTTAATGGCTTTTTCGTAGCCGCAGAATTTTCAATTGTTAAAGTTCGTTATTCACAAATACAGCTAAAAGCCGCAGAAGGTAACTCTATGGCAAAGCAGGCAGAGCATATTATCAAGCATCTTGATGAATATTTATCTGCAACACAATTAGGAATCACATTGGCTTCCCTGGCTTTAGGTTGGGTAGGAGAAAGTGCATTGCACCATATTGTGGAAAATATTTTTAGTTCTTTTAATATCAATCTTAGTCAGTCATCCATTACTTCGGTTTCATTGATTATTAGTTTTGTATTGATTACCATTATGCATATTGTTTTTGGTGAGCTTATTCCCAAGTCAATTGCGATCAGAAAATCAGAAGCTACTACAATGGCAACGGCAGTTCCTTTGAGAGTTTTTTATACGATTTTCAAACCGTTTATCTGGTTGATGAACTCCATGTCCAATGGTTTCTTAAGACTGATTAAAATTCACCCGGCATCTGAGCAGGAAATTCACTCTACAGAAGAGCTGCAGCTTTTGGTAAAGCAAAGTGCAGACAGCGGAGAGATTGAGGAGGAAAACTATGAGATCATTAAAAATGCGTTCGATTTTACAGACCATTCTGCAAAACAGATCATGGTTCCGAGACAGAATATCACGTCTATTGATTTTGAAGAGGACATCAATGAGATTATCAACAAAATTATGGATAGCGGATATTCCCGTATTCCGGTTTATGAGGATTCCATAGATAATGTTATAGGTATTTTATATACTAAAGAAATCATCAGGGAGTTTGTAAAAAGAAAAGGTGAGCTCAATCACGAAGATCTGAAAGAACTGATGCGTGATGCCTTCTTTGTGGTGGGAAGTAAAAAGATTTCAGATCTACTGAAAATTTTCCAACAGAAAAAGCAGCATTTGGCTATTGTAATTGATGAATTTGGCGGAACTGAAGGGATTATCACCCTTGAAGATATTTTGGAAGAGCTTGTAGGTGAAATTCAGGATGAAGAGGATGATGAAGACAAAGTTGTTGATAAAATAGGAGAGAATATTTACTGGGTTAAGGCCACTCAGCCACTGGATGAAATAAACGAGTTTTTACCAAAAAAATTACCTCTTTCAGAAGAAAGTGAATACAATACGTTAGCTGGATTTATTCTTCACGCATTAGAAGATATTCCGGAGGAGAACCAGGAATTTGACCTGGATAATTATCATTTCAAAATTCTGAAAATGAATAATAAGAGTGTGGAGCTTGTAGAATTGGTATATGAACAACCCAATAATATCAATGAACTGGCAGATAAAATAGGGGAAGTTTAAAATTTATAAGTATGTTTTTTCATAACCATATAAAAGATTACGAAAATCCTAAGCGTCAGTATGAAGAAGAAGTTCTGGTATTGGACGATCTGGATGAAGTGTACAAACTCGTTCTGCATAACGATGATGTACATACTTTTGATTATGTTATAGATTCACTGATCGAAATTTGTAAACATACCTTGGAACAGGCTGAACAATGTACTATATTAGTCCATTTCAAAGGCAAATGCACGGTAAAAACCGGCTCAATGGATTTGTTGAAGCCTATGCACGAAAAATTACTTTCAAGGGAATTAACAAGCGAAATTGTGTGAGGATTTTTAATCTTTATTAATTGATAAAAAAAGAGTTCAGGATTTTTTCTGAACTCTTTTTTTTGTAGATAATCCATTTATAAATTAGTAGAAAATTTGAATTTAATAAATTATTCATAAGTAATATTCGACGATTGAATCATAATACTTCCTAAAGTAATATTTAAAGGATTTCCATTAATTACACCTACATCCATAATTCCTCCAGCAGGAATTGTTGCAACTCCTTGATAATTCCAACCTCCCATATTTAAGGAGAAGCTAATATTATAATCAAATGTTATTTTCTTTGTGGTACTGTTTTGAATAATCAAAGAAGTTGAATATTCACCAACAGTATTACAAGTAGAATCATTATCTGCAGATTTGTAACTTTTTATATTCTGTGTAAGTTTAAAATTGGCAACTGCCAGATTATAATAAGAGCTGGAATTTTTTTTATCTATCAGATTTATAGAACGATTAAGTGTTTCTGTTATCGACACACAACCATTATCTTTTGGACAAGCAATTAAACTAAATAGGCCAATGCCTATCCCTATTGATTTTATAAAAGTTTTCATATACTATTTTTAGATTAGGTTGAAAATATTTCGACAATATAATTACCTTTATTCTGTTGTGATGCATTTTTAATATCTGCTTATAATTAAGACTATTTTTCTCTTTTTATTTTGTAGATTTATTTATACTACCAAGTTCATTTATAAGCTTTCTTATATTTTCATAAGTAGTTATCTGAAAACGACTGTTAGGATATATATAGAAAACAAGCTTTTCAAGAAAATAATGTCCTTCATTTCCTTCGTCATCGAAATAGGTTAATGGATAATTTTTACAGGCTTGTAAAAGATATATTGTAAGCCATTTCTCCTCAGGTTTGCCTGGTTCCCAACTTATACTTGCAGACGAAACATCATCCCAATTTATTATTCCTTTGAAAGAGAATGTTCTACTATTACTTTGTATAGAATTGTCATTACGATAATAATTATATTCTATTCCTAAATTATTTGCATAGAATTCAGCGGATTCATGTCCACCGTTTTTTGTCTCTCTATAAAAATCATCTCCAGCAGTCCATTGAACTAAATCTTGAATTATATCATATTCTGTTCTGTTTTGTCCAAACAAAGTAATTCCGTTTAACAAAAAGACAAGAATCAAAATTATTTTTTTCATGGTTTTTATTCTATTAAAGTTTAGCCCTAAACATAATACATAGCATTTTTTTATGGTTGTCTTTCTAATTGTTCAGTTTTTATTTGAAAATTGATTTAGTTACTACATCCATTATATTTACCCAAATAATTTCCTACTTCAATAATTATAGAATTAACTTGATCAACATCACTGTGAGAAGGCGAATAATAAATAAATACTTCTTTTATTGTATAATCAGAAGTAGAATTTTTATAATATTGCGCTAATTGAAATGATATGGATTTTTTATCTGTGAAATCAGGATTCCATACAATAGCAGCACTGCAAAGGTCTTTCCATAAAATTTTCCCACTAAAGCTTTGTGTATTATCATCCATTTTTGATAAATAAAAATACTCAAAACCATTATCATCTATATTATTAATATGATATGTTTCATATCCATCATCATCTTTTATATAATAGTTATCACTATACTTAAAGATAAAGGATAATGTTTCTATTGCTTCTGAATACGAGGTAATGGACTTTTGTCCAAATAATCTTACTCCATTCAAAAGTAGAATGATTATAAAAATTAGTTTTCTCATTATTTAGCATCTTTAACTGTTATATCAAGCAGATAACCAATTGCTTTATTTTCCCAGCCTTTTGGAACATTCCAAAGCAAGCCGTCTTTTTCTCCAACCGTAGTTTCAAATGGTTTCAGAAAAAAACCTTCACCGTTTTTCTTTCCAAGGTCAGCGGAATTGTAATAAAATTTTATGTCTCCGGTGCTTATATTTTTTTTAGTACCTGTTTCATTCACAGCCTTTAGTAAGAAAAGCTCATAAGAACAGTTGTCTTGGCATAAATATTTAGTATAGAAAGAAACCCCATTTACATTTCGTTCATACTTCCATTCAGAGCGTGATTGCGCTTTCAATGTTATCACAAATAGAAACATCATCAAGAGAAAAGCTATTTTTTTCATAGTTAAAAATTTTATTTTGCCTACTCTAAACTCTTTTCGGCTACCGAGATTTTGTACATAATATTTTTTGTAAATATCTATATGTCAAAATGTTTGTGTATTTTTATGTAACAAAATTATAATCATAGTTTTTACTATACCATCCTCATTTATGAGGATTTTTATAAAACTAAAACCATGGATGCAAAAAAAATTCTGAAGACAGATAAGGATTTTACATTTGAGAAGCATTTAAGAGAGATTTGTGAAGAGACGGGTAAAGCAGATACAAAAGATATTAATATTCTAATCTCCTATTCTGAGCAGTTAACAAGAAATATATCACATATTTCCCCTCTTTTTTATGTTATAGATTATACTCAAAGTGATTACCGGCTTATGACAGATAATATAGTGGATATTTGTGGAGAGAAGTCAGAAACATTCCTTGAAGATGGCTTGGCAAAATTAATTGAAGTGTATCAAAAGGATGATTTTAGAGTATACAATGAACAGCTCTTCAAGAATAATCGGGATTTTTTACAATCCGTTCCATTCCATCAACATCATAAATATATTTTTTCCTATAATTTCCGTACAAAACATAAAAAAGGACATTTTGTTACGTTATATCAACGGGGATTTTACATAACTTCCCAGGATACAGGACTTCCGTTGTTTAGTATTGGTACGATTCAGGACATCAGTCTCTTTAAAAAAGATAAAATGATGTATCATTCCATAGAAGAAATTAATGGTACAGGCACCAATATTTTACAACAAAATATCTACTTACCGGATGAGGAGGAAAGATTAATCACACCACAGGAACGCCGGGTTCTGCAGTATATTGCAGAAGGAAAAAGCAGTAAGCAGATTGCCGGCTTACTTTTTATTTCTGAAAGTACTGTAATTACGCACCGTAAAAATATTCTAAGAAAAACGAGTACTTTGAATACAGCCGAGCTTGTTGCCTATGCTATTAAAAACAATATAATCTGAAATGGAAACTTTACTTTTCTTTCATGGCGGTCCGGGGCTTAACAGTAATCCTGAACAGCAAATTCTCGCAGAAATTTATAGAAAAAGAGAGATAAATTTTAAAGGCTGGAATGAACCTTCTTCTCTAAGAGGCACTTTTGATGAGTATTTTTCAGGAACAAGATTTGAACAGCTTTTAGACAGTGCAGAGAAATTCTTTTTAAAAAATTATAATGGAAATTCTCTTTATCTGATGGGGAATAGTATGGGGTGCCAAATACTGATCTGGTTATTGAATAGACACACAGATAAAATAAAAGCAATTTTTATGTCTTCACCATGTTTCCAGATTTACGAGGCGGATAAGAATATTCTTGATGTTATTCAAAAAGATTATCAAAAAAATGGGAATGAAACTGCAGCAAAAAAACTGAGTGACATTATTACTTCTATTTCCGGAAAGACTTATGATAACATAATAAGCGGATGGAAAATAGCATTAGAGAATCCGAGGCTTTTAGATTATTATTGGTTTGACAGAGAAAACCAAACGAAGTATTTTTCTTATTTTTCTGTTCCGGAATTTTCTTTGGATATGGAAAGCTTTTTTGAAGTAAGAAACTCATTTAGTGATATAGAACTATTTCCCGTCAATAAGCCGGTGTGTATATTTTATGGTGAAAAAGATCCTGTTTTTGTTCTTCGGAAAGAAATTGATACCATTACCCAATACTTTTCCGATTTTACAATACATATTATGGACAGATCACTTCATTATCCTCATATTGAAGAAGCTGAAAAAGTTTTAGAAATCATCGTTAATGAAATCGACAAACAAACCTCTGAATATTATTAGGTATTCAGAGGTTTACTTTTACCAGTTTTTATCAATCATATAAATAAGCTGTGTCATTACTGTTGCACCAAGAAGTAGTTCTCTTCTGTTGACTTTCTCAAAAGTATCTTCTTCGGTATGATGAATGTCAAAATATCTTTGCGAATCCGGAACAAGTTCTGCAGCGGGAACTCCCATATCCCGAAGTGGATAAATATCTGTTCCTGAATATTTATTTTCAAAATCATAGGCTCCGTAAGGAAGGAACAAAGGTTTCCAGCTTTGAATCTGTTTTCTTTTCGTTTCATCCATTTCCAAGGCAATTCCTCTCGGGGTAAAGCCGCCCGCATCCGATTCTATGGCAAAAAGGTGTTTCTCATTGTTTTCTTTAGCTGTTTTTCCATATTGTATGCCTCCTTTTACACCATTTTCTTCATTAGCGAAACAAACCACACGTATCGTATGATTGTTTGGAATTCCCAGCTTTTTGAATGTTCTTATAACTTCAATACTCTGAACAATTCCGGCCCCATCATCATGAGCGCCTTCACCGACATCCCAGGAATCCAGATGTCCGCCAACAACGATTACACTTTTATCCTTCTTGCCTGTAATTTCTCCAATAACAGAGTGGGAAAGCTTTTCGCCTTTCATTCCACAGTTAGAGTTTAATTTTGCGGTAACCTTCTGAGATTTTAAAAGATTTTCAAGTTCATCAGCTGTAGTACTTCCAATGGCCACCGCAGGAATTTTTTTATCATCCTGATAACGCATTGCTCCGGTATGAGGAACATCATCAAAAGCAGAAGAAAGTGATCTGATAATGGCAAATTTTCCGCCTTTTTTTGCCGTTAATGAAGCGGCTGTTGTTCTGTATTTTGCCGCATCACTATATCCTTTGAACGTTTCGATATAAGACTGGCTAAATGGATAGTTGAAGAAAACGATTTTATCTTTTACCTTTTCGGAAGGCAATTTTTCATATTCATCCATAGATTTTACCATGATGATTTCCCCGGAAACATCTTTACCGCCTGTTCCTTCAGAATTTCCTAAAGAAAGCATTTTTAAGCTTTTCCATTTTCCGGTATCAGTCTTGATCTGCAAAGACTCTTTCCCTCTTTCCCAAACAGGAATCATCACTTCCTGTAACCATACCTTATCTGCTCCCGCATCACGAAGTTGTTGAGCCGCCCATTGAACAGATTTTTCATAAGCGGCAGAACCACTCAAACGATGACCTATATTTTTAGTTAAATCTCTAAGCTCATTATAGGCTTTGCCATTATTTAAAATTTCCGTTGAAATTTTGTTGAATTGTATTGAATCTTCTTTACTTTGTGCTATTAAGCATAGATTCAAAAGCAGAGTGGTTGTTATTATAATTTTTTTCATTTTTTTTACCAATTTTGATCAATCATAAGTACCATTTGTGTCATGACAGTCGAGCCTAAAAGAAGTTCCCGTTTATTGACTTTATCATAAGTATCCTGAACAGAGTGGTGGTAGTCGAAATATCTTTGTGTGTCTACGACAAGTTCGGCAAGGGGAACATCAAGTTTTTTCAGAGGAGAAATATCCTGAATAGCATCAGTCTGGTCAAAGTCATATACTCCATATGGAAGAAAATAGTTTTTCCATTCAAAGATCTGTCTTCTTCTTTGCGGAGACATATCCAATGAAAACCCTCTCGGCGAATATCCTCCTGCATCGGTTCCTAAAGCAAAAATGTGTTTCTCCTCTTTCTTTTTTACGTAAGAAGCATACATTTCCCTTCCTTGTCCGCCGTTTTCACTGTTCGCGTATAAAACAACTCTTATGGTGTGGTTATTTTCGTAGCCAAGAGCCTTCAGTGTTCTTAAAACCTCAATACATTGTACAACTCCGGTACCGTCGTCAATCGCACCTTCTCCGAAATCCCAGGAATCCAGCTGAGCACCTAAAAGAATCACTTTAGAATCTTTTTTACCGGGAATTTCAGCTATAACATTCGGATTAACGGTTTCTCCTTTCGATTCCGCAGACATATTGATCTTTGCTGTTACCTTTTCCTTTTTCAGTAGTTTTTCAAGCTCATCCGCAGATTTTGCACCGATGGACATTGCCGGAATTCTTGCCTTATCATCGGGTTCATAGTACACCATTTTAGCATGGGGAATATCGTTATAAGCTGTAGTTAATGATCTTATGATTAATGCTTTTGCTCCGGTCTTTGCGATTACGGAAGCTGAAATGAGCTTTGATTTAGCCGTAATTAAATAAGAATCGCTGGTATTAACAATGGTTGGATCTAAAGGAAGGTTAACGAATACAATTTTATCTTTTAGCTGTCCTATAGATAAAGCATTCAGCTCTCCGGTCGTATTGATTAAGACAATTTCCCCGATTAGATCTTTTCCGTTTGTTCCTTCAGAATTTCCGAAAGAAAGCATTTTAATACTTTTCCATTCGCCATTTCCTGCTTTTATCTGCAAAGATTCTCTTCCTCTGATCCAAATGGGAGCTTTTGCATCCTGCTTCCAGATGGTTTCAATTCCGATTTCCTTAAATTGTTTTTCAGCCCAGTCGACAGCTTTTGTATATCCGGAAGTGGCACTGAAGCGGGGACCGATTCCTTTGGTAAGTTCACCAAGATTGTCATAGGCCGTTCCGTTAATCATAATTTCGTCTGAGATTTTTTTGAACTCAGTATGGTAATTATATTTAGGTGTAGGAACCGTTTTTTTTACCTGCTTCTTTTGAGAAAACAAAAATCCACCCAAAAAGAGTGGAAATATGATAAGTAATGATTTCTTCATTTTTATACTGACCTATTTCTTTTCAAAGCATAAAAATAAATAAAAAATTATGAATTAAGGCTTCATGTCATACATTAATAAAGCTGTTACCAGTTTAGGCTCTATAAAGGTACATTTTGGCGGCATACTTAATTTAAGATCTGAAATTTTGATCATATCATTAAAGCTTACAGGATAGATTCCGAATCCTACCTTACCTTCACCTTTATCAACACTTTCTTTCAGTAATTTAATTCCTTCGATATTTGAAGTTCCTTTTATGTAAGCGATTTTATCTGAGCTGTCAGAATCTTCTATATGAAGAATATCTTTAATAATATATTTATCCAAAAGATGATGATCCAGATTATCCAAAGACATTTCCTGAGAACGAAGATCATGCTTTACGTGAAGGGAATAAAACTTTCCGTCAAGATACATCGAAATATGGAACTTCTGAGAAGGGTAGTATGGAGTCTCTTCTTTTTCGTGAATCAAGAAATACTTTTCAAGTTTTGACAGGAATTCTTCGGAACTCAAACCATTCAGATCACTGATAATCCTATTGTAATCATGAATTTTTATGGATTGGTTGGAAACAATGAAGCTATATACAAAATTATAAGGTTCAGTTCCGTTATGTTTCTTGTTTTTATCTTTCAGTCGTTTTGCATTCAGAGCGGTAGATCCGATCCTGTGGTGTCCGTCTGCAATATAAAAAGAATCAATCTGATCAATAACTTCCTTGAATTGCTGTAATTTCAGACGATTGTCGATTCTCCAGATTTTATGACGTATTCCTATACTGTCTACATGATTGAATATTGGAACATTTTTCTCTTCATGATTCATCAATAATTCTATTTTTGAATTAGAAGGGTAGGTTAATAATACCGGTTCTGCCTGTAAATTTACTTTCTCAAGATAATGAGCCAGTTTTTCTTTCTTTTGCGGAATAGTACTTTCGTGTCTTTTGATTTTTCCGTTCCAGAAATCCTCAATACTGCTTAAACCCAAGAGGCCTCTAAACACCTGTTTATTAGGGTATATTTGCTCATAAAGATAATAAGCCGAGTTATCCTGTACCAGGACTTTCTCATTCAGAAGCTCTTCATAAGTGGTTCTTATTTTCCTTAAATTCCTGTCTACATCTTTAGATTTACTTACCACATATGGTTTGATCATATTAATGTAAGTATTTTCAACCTGAGCTTTTTCAGCAATTTCAGATTGGGTAAAATTATCTAATGGATGAGTAGGAAAAGTGGCTTCATAATCTTTATGAGGTCTTATTCCACGAAATGGTTTAAAAACAGGCATATTTTTTTATAGTTCGTTTTTTATCTTAATAATTTGTTCTGCAAGCTCCAGTCCTATTTTTTCCTGTGCATCTACCGTATTTCCACCTACATGAGGTGAAAGTGATAATGCAGGATTCATCAGCAGCGGTAATTCGGGATTAGGTTCGTTTTCAAAAACATCCAAAGCCGCCCCGGCTACTTTTTTAGATTCAATAAAATCAATTAAAGCCACTTCATTGAGGACACCGCCTCTTGCAGTATTTACAATATAAACGCCGTCTTTCATTTTTCCAAATTCTGGCGTATCTATAATATATTCGTTCGTTTTAGGCGTATTGATACTGATAAAATCTGCTTCTTTTAAGAAAACATCCATTTCATTGGTAGAAGTAATTTCAAATTTCACCGACTGTCCGTCGAAAAAATCTAATGTAAGGATCTCCGTTCTAGGTTTTCTGGTTAAAACTTTAACTTTCATCCCTAAAGAGATTCCTATTTTCACCACTTCCTGACCAATACTCCCAAAACCAATAACTCCTAAAGTTTTTCCTGAAAGTTCATGTGCATTGTTGAAAGACTTTTTCATCGCATTGAAATGAGTTTCCCCCTCCAATGGCATTAATCTGTTGGATTCGTGAAGAAACCTTGCTAAAGCAAAAAAATGTCCGAAAACTAATTCCGCAACCGATTTTGAAGAAGCAGTCGGCGTATTGATAATATATTTTCCTTTTTCAATAGCATATTCAACATCAATATTGTCCATCCCAATGCCTCCTCTGCCGATAATTTTCAGATTCGGACATGCATCGATAAGATCCTGCCTCACTTTCGTAGCACTTCTTACCAAAAGAACGTCTACGTTATTTTCGTTGATGAAATTGATCACATGGTCCTGAGCAACTCTGTTGTCCAAAACTTCAATTCCTGCATTTTTTAATGCCTGTTCTCCTGCTTTCGAAATACCGTCGTTAGCTAAAACTCTCATGGTTTTTATTTTAATTTAAATATTCAATTAGTGAATGATTAAAAATTTAAATAGTTGCGCAAATTAAGAAAATTTAAAATAATACTCAATTGATATTTAAATGTTTGAATTTTAGGTGTTTAATTATTTTATAGACTTCATTGCATCTACTAAAACCTGCACACTTTCAATAGGTAACGCATTATATAAACTCGCTCTGTAGCCTCCCAAACTTCTGTGCCCGTTTAATCCGCTGATTCCTGCAGCTTTCCAGGCATTATCAAACTCTTCTTTTTTGCTTTCGTCTGTAATTTTGAAAGAAACATTCATTAATGAACGGTCTTCTTTTACACAGAATGTTTCAAATAAAGGATTGCTGTCGATTTCATCATATAAAAGTTTTGCTTTTGCTTCGTTTCTTGCTTCAGCAGCAGCAATTCCTCCGTTATTTTCCAAATGTTGTAAAGTAAGCAGAGAAGCATATACAGGGAAAACCGGCGGAGTGTTATACATTGATTCTTTAGCAATATGTTGAGAGTAATCAAGGATTGAGAACATATTTTCTCTTCCTGTTTTACCCAAAATTTCTTTTTTTACCACTACCAAAGTTACTCCGGCAGGTCCCATATTTTTCTGTGCTCCGGCATAGATTAAATCAAATTTTGAAAAATCCAGTTGTCTTGAGAAAATATCTGAGCTCATGTCACAAACCATTAAAGTATCAACTTCAGGGAAAGTCTTCATCTGAGTTCCGTAGATGGTGTTGTTTGAAGTACAGTGGAAATAATCGTATTCTGACCCTACCGTATAATCTTTCGGAATAAAAGAGTAGTTCTCTTCTTTTGAAGAACCTACCACGTCTACTGTTCCGACTTTTTTAGCTTCTTTAATAGCTCCTGCAGCCCAGGTTCCTGTATCCAGATAAGCTGCTTTTCCGCCAACTTTCATCAAATTGTAAGGAACCATGGCAAATTGAAGACTTGCTCCTCCTCCTAAATATAAAACTTCGTAATCATCTCCTAAATTCATCAGTCTTTTTACGATGGCACGTGCTTCGTCCATTACCGCAACGAAATCTTTGCTTCTGTGCGAAATTTCAAGAAGTGATAATCCGATTCCGTTGAAATCTAAAATCGCCTGTGCGGATTTTTCGAAAACTTCCTGAGGTAAGATGCATGGTCCTGCGCTAAAGTTGTGCTTTTTGCTCATATTTTTATTTTTTGATTTTGTAAACGTTTCTGTTTACAGTTGTACTTTTAGTTTTACTTGGGATATTGGGTAAAAAAAACCGTCTCATGATGTATGAGACGGCGTATATTATTCACCGTGTAAGAATGCTTTTTTATTAAGCAATGCCTCTTCAGATTCTACATGATCCTCATCCGGAACACAGCAATCTACAGGGCAAACTGCTGCACACTGTGGCTCTTCGTGGAAGCCTTTACATTCTGTACACTTATCGGTTACAATGAAATAAACATCATCACTTACAGGTTCCTGTGGTGCATCCGCATCTACTGTAAGACCTGATGGTAATGTTACGGTACCTTTCAGTTCGGTACCTTCGGAAGCTTTCCAATCGACTGCTCCTTCATAAATTGCATTATTTGGACATTCTGGTTCACAGGCTCCGCAATTAATGCATTCATCAGTTATTTTAATAGCCATCGCTAATTTTTTTTAAATTTGCACAAAATTACAAAATATTCCCCAATTTAAAAGTAATTATGAATATTGAAAATCAAGTTTTAGGACTTATTAGACTTAGCGGATATCTTAAGGAGTTTTTGTTAAAGAAAACGGAAGATTATAATGATAATGATTTGGATTTTGAATTATTGTTAAAAAAGTCTGAAATTGAAAACCCGTGGTTCACGATTGAAAATCATAAATTCGCTTTGCAGCAATGGACAGATTTATTGACAGAAGATCATATAAAGAATTGGCTGAAGGAATACACTCCTTCTAAAACCCCAAAAAGAGTAGGGTTGATTTTGGCGGGAAACATACCTTTGGTGGGGCTTCATGACGTGATTTCCGTTGTGCTGAGCAATCATATTCCTGTCATTAAGTTATCTTCAAAAGACAGATACATGATTCCGTTTCTCCTTAAAAAATGGAATGAGTTTTCGGAAGGCAATGTTCCGTTTGAATTTGTTGAGAAACTGGAGAATTTTGACGCCGTAATTGCTACAGGAAGCAATAACACGGCAAGATATCTTGAATATTATTTTAAAGACCGTTTGAATATTATCCGAAAAAACAGAACTTCAATCGCGGTATTAAAAGGTGATGAAACTAACGAGGAATTACAGTTGCTGGCAAAGGATATTTTTCAGTACTTCGGACTGGGATGCAGAAATGTGACCCGATTATTTATTCCGCAGGATTTTGTGATCGACCGACTTTTTGAGAACTTTTTAGGGTTTCAGGATATTATTAATCATAATAAATATGCAAACAATTATGATTACAACAGGGCTATTTACCTTTTAAATCAGGAAAAATTCTGGGATAATAATTTTGTGATGCTGAAAGAAGACGATAAATTATTCAGTCCGCTTTCTGTAATTAATTTCAGCAGATATTCTTCTTTAGAGGATGTAAAGAAGTTTATTGCAGAAAATGAAGAAAACATTCAGTGCGTAGTGGCAAAAGATGAATTGGGACTGGATTCCATCCAATTGGGAGAGGCTCAAAACCCGGGGCTAAATACTTATGCTGATAATGTAGATACAATGAAATTCTTAGAAGTTATTTAATTCTTTGTATCTTCATCACTTTAATCAACAAAATTATATGAAAAAAATAGTTCTTGTATTTGCTGTTTTCTGTATTCAGCTTGGATTTGCTCAAAAAGTGACCAGCCTGAAGATTGAAAATACTGAGCAAAAAGAAAAACTTATAGAATTAAGTAAGAATCAGATCACCTCTTACAATAATAATTTTTTAAAATTCTTGGCCGGCTTAAAATCATCGGATCGTAAAGTAACGGATGGTCTGCTGTCTGCCAAAGCTAAAGAAATTGTAACAGATAAGGTTTATAAAAAGCTTTCAGAAGACATTCATTTTAATAAAACACTGGAAATATTTAAATCAGGGTATAAACCTATGATTGACGGAAGTTCTTATCCTATGATTCAGTACAAATATTCAGATGATAAATCACAAGCTCCGGCAGAATTGGTGACTGTAGTATTTGAAGAAAGCGGGAAGATTCTTGGAGTAAAACCTTTTAAGAAATAGATCAGAATATTTAAATTAAATAAAAACATTACTTATGATGACAGATGCATTAGTCGCTCATTCTTCAGAGATAGAGAAAGCGAATTTTTACAAAAAAACTTACCTGCACGTTGCTTTATCTATTCTTGCTTTTATTGGCGTGGAAACTGTATTGTTAAAGGTGGTTCCTGTGGAGCTTATCGCCATGATGTTCGGGCAAAAGTACACATGGTTATTGATTATCGGTGTTTTTTGGCTGGCTTCTGTTTTGGCTAATAAATGGTCTTTATCCCAAAGCAGATCAACTCAATATTTAGGGTTAGGATTTTATATCGTATTGGAAGCAGTAATTTTTCTTCCTTTGCTTTATATGGCAGTAGGTTATTCAGGAGGAGGTGTAGTGATTTTCCAGGCGGCAATGCTTACTATTGCGATGTTTGCCGGATTATCTCTGGTAGCTTTTACTTCTAAAAAAGATTTTTCTTTTTTAAGAAATATCATTATTATCGGTGGTTTCATTTCGTTGGGATTAATTGTTGCCGGAGCAATTTTCGGATTCAACCTAGGACTTTGGTTTTCTGTAGGAATGGTAGTTTTAGCTTCTGCAAGTATTTTGTATGAAACAAGTAAGCTGAAAAATGTATATACAACCGGTCAGTATGTAGGAGCTTCTTTGCAGCTTTTTGCTTCCATTATGTTACTGTTCTGGTATATTCTTAGAATTCTGATGAGCAGAAGAAACTAAATAATTTATAAAAGATATTCTTAAAAGATCCCGATGCATAACATCTCTGTAAAGAACGATACCTAATAGTAAATTGTTCGATTTTCGAATGGGACGGCCATATAGTACATCTTTGTTTATATTACGGTGCTTTATATCTCAAAATTTGTTTTACTGGAACAAAAAAGCAAGAGAAATTTGTACATCTATCCAATATAGAACTTTTTTTGTATTTTGGAGGCAACATCCAAATATCAAAACTTAATTATGGAAACAAAATTTGAAGGAGGGATTAATATTGCGATAAAAATTCCAAAAAATAAATACGAACAAACGGTCTCTTTCTATAAAGATATCCTCCGGATGGAAATTGAAGAGAAGCCTATCGATAACCCCACAGTATCAAGAACGCATGAGGTAAAGTTTGGCGGTAATACAGTATGGCTTGATTGTGTGGATAATTACACTCATTCCGAAACATGGCTGGAGCTTAATGTACCTGATGTGCCTGCAGCAATATCCCATCTTAAGGATCATCATGTAGAAACATGTGATGAATTTGAAAAAATTCCTGATAATATGCATTGGATCACAGATCCGGCAGGTACGGTTTTTATCGTTAAACAGCGTGATTGATATGCTCACAGACTATAAATGAAAAAATCCTGATGTATTATCATCGGGATTTTTAGTATTTAGACATCAGGTTATCTCATCTTTAAATACTTTAATTTTACATTAAATTATTTATCAATAGATCCTAATACTTTTTGTGCAAAAGAGTTTAAAGCGTCTTTTTCGCTCATTCCGTTCTGAACATTAGCATGAACTTCTAAAGCTCCGCAGATATTTGTAATAAGCTCTCCTGCAACATTTAAATCTTCTTCACTTGTCCCTCTGAATTCACTGAAGCTTTCCAATACTTCCAGGGTTTTTTCAAGGTTTTCAGGAGTCTGATTCTGATAAAATTGTCTGATTATCGGTAACTTCATGACTATAATTCATTAAAAAGATTAATTAGACTTTCTGCCTGGTTAGACTGAACCTGATTTACCAATTCACCGTTTCTGAAAATGGCAAAAGTAGGTAAGTTGTCAACTTTAGCTAATTTTCGGCTTTCCGGTAATTTTTCAGCGTCTACATACAGGAAAGGGATATTGTCGTTTTCAGAGGCTAATTTCTTGAATTTTGGCTTCATGATTCTGCAGTTTCCGCACCATGTAGCGCCATACTGAACGACAACTTTTTCATTATCATTTACAATATTCTGTAGTGTATCTTCTGTTAATTCTGTATACATAATTTTAATTTGAAAATTTGGGATGTAATTAATTTGAAAATGAGATAATTTTTAACTAATCAATGCGATTAATTTTCAAATTATCTCATTTTCAAATTAACATATTGTATTAGTTCTTAGACAAATACTCAGCTGTAGAAGTTCTGTCAGCTTTCATCGCTTCTTTTCCTTCTTCCCAGTTTGCAGGGCAAACTTCACCGTGCTTCTGAACATGAGTATAAGCATCGATTAATCTTAAATATTCTTTTACGTTTCTTCCAAGAGGCATATCGTTTACAGACTCGTGGAAAATTTTTCCAGTTTCGTCGATAAGATAAGTTGCTCTGTACGTAACGTTAGAACCAGTGAAAACTTCTTCACCTTCTTCATTGTATTCGAAATCCTGGTCTACAATTCCTAAAATGTTTGCCAATTGTCTGTGAGTATCAGCTAAAAGCGGGTAAGTAACCCCTTCAATACCTCCATTGTCTTTTGAAACGTTCAGCCAAGCGAAGTGTACTTCGTTGGTGTCACAAGAAGCACCGATTACCTTTGTGTTTCTTTTTTCAAACTCTCCTAAAGCTTCCTGGAAAGCGTGAAGCTCAGTCGGGCAAACGAAAGTGAAATCTTTCGGATACCAGAACAAAAGAACTTTTTGTTGGTTTTCTGTAGCTTCCTGGAATACGTTGATTCTAAGATCATCACCCATTTCAGACATCGCGTCTACTGTTACATTCGGGAATTTTTTTCCTACTAAAGACATAATTTTCTCGTTTTTATATTTAAATTTTCTGATGCAAATATATAAACATTTCATCTATCAAACAAATTGTTTTTGATAAATAAAATCTATAATTGTTTTTGATTGATTATAAAGAAAAAAGCCCTGATTTCAGAGCTTTATTCATATTTAGTAACCAAATATTTCAGTTAAGCTTAGCTTTTTCACTTCTCCTAACTTCTTCATATCCGCTTCGTTTACTTTGTCCTGAGAGGCGACAATACAATAAGTGTAATTTTTGCCTTTCATTTCATTGTCATGGAAGCTGTTGATATCCGTAAAAGAAAGTTTTGGAGCCTGTTCGTATACATTTTTTCTGACGTCTGTACTGTTTCCAAGCTTTTGGGCTCTCAGGTAAGAGAAAATAATCCCGTCCTGAGTAATTCTTTCAGAAGCAATAGATTTTTTCAATCCGCTTTTTGCTGTTTCAAATAACTGCTCAGATTTTGGAAGCGTTGTTAAAAGCTCATTCATTGCTGTGGTAGATTCATTAAATTTATCAGCCTGAGTTCCTACATATGCTAAAACCATATTTTTATCTTCTTTTTTACTTGGTGAAGCAAAATAAGAATAGGTAGAATAAGCCAGAGCTTTAGATTCTCTAATGGTTTGGAAAACAATGGATCCCATTCCGCCACCAAAGTAACTATTGAATAAATTAACGGTTGGAGTTTCAGTGGCACTGTACTGATCTGCATTTCTTACCCAGAAAATTTCAGATTGTACCATATCATAATGTGCAAACAAAACTTTGTTCTTATCAGTGGGAACCTGTACAAATGTTTTTGTTTTTGTAAGTTCCTTAAGATCTTTAGGAAGGATATGGATAGGCTTTAAAGAGGCTACAAGATCATTCCCTGATTTCGGACCGTAGTATAATACCTTATGCTTATAATTAAATAAATCATGAAGAACCTTAATAAGATCTTCAGCCTTCAAAGCATCCAATTCTGCATCACTTAATACATTATTGAACGGGTTCTGAGCTCCATATTGCGCATAACTTCTTAAGCCGGCCATAATGGTCCCTTTGTTCTGTTTTGCGTTAGCTCTTGCTTTTTTTAATCTCGTTTTATATGCATCTAAAGCAGCCTGATCTGCCTGACAATTTTTAATAAGATCCTCGAAAAGAGAAGCTGTTTTGTCAAAATTTTCATTAAGACCTTCTAAGGTAACATAGGTTTCCTCATTACCTGCACTTACATTGAAGCTTGAAGCCAATTTGAAAAACTCTTTGCTGATGGTTTCAGAAGATTTGTTTTTCGTCCCCAAATACTGAAGGTATTCTGCTGCTAACGGAAGGATTTTATTGTTCCATTTTCCTGAATCAAAATGGTAATATAATCGGAATAAAGCATTATCTGTATTTTTAACAGACAATACATCGATATTTCCTAATTTATTTTTAGTAATATCCTCATCATAATTCAGCCATACCGGAGAAATTGCATTTTCAGGCATTTCATCGATCTTTTTAAGGAATGGGGACTGGTCTTCTCTGTTTACAGAAACCGGCGTAATAGTGGGTTTGTCAACTTTTACGATACTTTTGTCTTCCCCTTTTCTTTTATAGATCGCAACATAATTGTTTGCCTGCAGATATTTTGCGGCAAAATCCATAATGTCTTTTTTAGTAAGCTTAGAGATTTCGTCTACATATTCCAAAGATACTTTATGATCGATATCGGAAGTAAATTCATCCATTAAAATACTTGCTCTGGAAGAATATTTTTCATCCTTCTGAATGATATTTTTCTTCTCATTATTCACGATAGATTCAATAAGATCGTCTGAAAATTCTCCTTTTCTTAATTTATCAATCTCCTGAAGCAAAAGATTTCTCACTTCATCCAAAGACTGTCCTTCTGTAGGTCTTCCCTGTAGTAAAAGTACAGAGTAGTCTTTCAATACGTAAGGGAAAGCATATGCAGCCAATAGTTTTTGCTTTTTTACCAGATCTAAATCAATTAAACCGGCTTGTCCGTTAGTAAGCATATTACCAACTAAATTAAGCAGTCTTGCGTCTTTGGTTGTAGCTCCCGGAAATCTGAAACCAAGCATTACGTTTTCAGGATTAGGACCCACTACTTCTTTTACAATAGGAGAGGTGATCGGTTTTTCCTGCCCGATTTTATATTCAGGAATCGATTTGGGCTTCATATAAGAAAAAGCTTTATCGATCTTAGCAATCACTTCATCCGGATTGAAATCTCCGGACATGATGATTCCCATATTGTTGGGAACATAATAAGTATTGAAATATTTGCGGATGGCTTTAAGAGAAGGATTTTTAAGATGTTCGATGGTTCCTATGGTAGTCTGTTTTCCATAGTTGTTATTCGGGAAAAGGCTTGCAAACATCATATCATATACCTTATCTCCGTCATCGTCCAGAGATCTGTTTTTCTCTTCATACACCGCTTCCAGCTCAGTGTGGAAAAGTCTCAGAACAGGCTGCCTGAATCTTTCCGACTGTACAGCAAGAAATTTATCTACCACATTGGAAGGAACATCTTCTGTGTAAACTGTTTGTTCAAAAGAAGTAAAAGCATTCGTTCCGTCAGCTCCCATTCCGGCCATCATTTTGTCATACTCATTGGCAATGGCAAACTTTGCGGCTTCTCCGGAAACTCTGTCTATTTCTTTATAGATTTCTTTTCTCTTCTTTTCGTCTTTTGTAGAATTATATTTTTCGTAAAGTGCATCGATCTGATCTAAAATCGGTTTTTCTTTTGCCCAGTCTTTTGAACCGAATTTATCGGTCCCTTTGAAAAGCATATGCTCTAAATAGTGAGCAAGACCTGTATGATCAGCAGGATCTGTTTTGCTTCCTGCTTTTGTAGCGATATAGGTTTGTATTCTGGGATCTTTATTGGTGGGGCTCAAAATAACGGTAAGTCCGTTTTTCAATTTATAATATCTTGCTGCAGTAGGATCATTCGTTACATATTTGTAGGTGTATCCGTTTGATGTAGCTTCTTTCCACTGGAAATCCTGTCCGTAAGCATAACCCACGAAACTTGCCGCAGCAATGCTGGTTACAATACTTATTTTTTTGAAAAGGTTCATTTTGTATTTTTTTTTGATTTTGTTTAATTGAATTGGTCTAATAAGTTTTTAATACGTTTCATGGCTTCTCTTAGCTCTTCTTCTGAAGCCGCATAGGAAAATCGGATACATTCAGGACTTCCGAAAGAAACTCCACCTACACATCCTACATGAGCATTTTCTAAAATAAACATGGCGAAATCGTCAGAATCCTTGATTTCAGTTCCGTTTAATGTTTTTCCGATATAATGAGAAATATCCGGGAAGAAATAGAAGGCTGCTTTAGGTAACAAAACTTTAAATCCAGGGATTTCTTTCATTAAATCATATACAAGATCTCTTCTTGTTTTGAAAGCATCAATCATGTATTTATATTCAGAAGGATCTGTTTTTAAAGCAGTAATGGAAGCTCTTTGAGCCACTGTGTTGGCACCGCTTGTCATTTGTCCCTGTACTTTTTCACAAGCTTTAGCCAGCCATTCCGGACATGCAGAATAACCGATTCTCCAGCCTGTCATTGCAAAAGCTTTAGACATTCCGTTGATAACGGCTGTTTGTTCGTATACTTCAGGAAACTGTGCGATAGAAGTAGTGGTAGTTTCGTAGTTGATGTATTCGTAGATTTCATCAGAAATAATCGTAACGTGAGGATATTTGGCAATCACTTTAGCCAAAGATTTTAGTTCATCATAGGTATAATATCCACCGGAAGGATTACAAGGTGAGCTGAATAAAATCGCTTTTGTCTTATCTGTAATAGCTTCTTCAAGCTGCTCAGCTGTAATTTTAAAGTCGGTAACATAAGATGTCGGAAGCATTACGGAATTTCCTCCCATCATTTTTACCATTTCATCATAGCTTACCCAATACGGATTAGGCAGTATCACTTCGTCTCCGTCATTAATAAGTGCTGCCAAGACATTGATAATTGACTGTTTTGCACCATTGGAAACACAGATCTGCGTAGGTTTGTATTCTAAATTATTGTCTCTTTTAAGTTTGTGAACGATTGCTTCACGAAGTTCTAAGAATCCTGGAACAGGAGAGTAATGACTGTAGTTTTCGTTGATAGCATCAAATGCAGCTTGCTTTATGTTGTCGGGAACATCAAAATCCGGTTCTCCTAATGTTAAACTGATGACGTTGATACCGTTGGCTTTCATTTCTCTGGCCTTGTTAGACATTACGAAAGTCTGTGAGTAACCTAATCTGTTTACTCTATCTGAAAGTTTGTTCATGAATTTTTTTGAATTTTAACAAATATATATAATAAAAATTCTCCCGAGAAATCTATTGTCGTTTTTTCTATAAATGAAATCAGGCAAAATTTAAATATTTGACCAAAGCTAATAAAAACTTATTTTTGCAGATTATAATAATTGATATGTCTACATCGTTAGTATTAAAATATTTTCCTGATCTTACTGAGACGCAGATTGAGCAATTTTCCAAATTGGAAGCGCTCTATAATGAGTGGAACGAAAAAATCAACGTAATTTCAAGAAAAGATATGGAATCATTATATGAAAAACATATTTTACATTCTTTAGGAATTGCCAAGGTGATGGAATTTGCGCCGGGTACAAAAGTATTGGATATCGGAACGGGAGGTGGTTTCCCGGGAATTCCCCTTGCAATATTGTTTCCGGAATCAGAATTTACGCTGATTGATTCCATCGGAAAAAAAATAAGTGTTGTCAATGCAGTTGCAGAAGGAGCTGAATTGAAAAACGTGACCGCTATTCATGGAAGGGCTGAAAAACTGAAAGAGAAATTCCATTTTGTAGTAAGCAGAGCGGTTACCCAAATGCCCGAGTTTTTAAGATGGCTGAAAGGAAAGTTTGAAAAAGAGCAGTTCAATGCAAAACATAATGGTGTTCTTTATTTAAAAGGTGGTGATCTTGCTGAAGAACTTGCAGGGCTGAGATGTGAGATATTTAATCTTAAAAATTATTTTGAAGAAGAGTTTTTTGATACAAAAAAAGTAGTCTATCTTTCAAAAGGTAATTTTAATTCATAAATTTATAGTTCTAAATCAAAATTAATAAAATTGCTATGAAAAATTTTATAAATATTGGGGTTTCTGTGGTAATGTTAGGATTAATTTTGACGTCATGTAATGATGATAACGACTATCAAACTGTAGAAGCAATAGAAAAAGTAAAAATTGATAGTGTAAAGATTATCAATGATACAATGGACGTTTTTACAGTTCAGAGTATTAAAACCTATTCGGTTTATCAGTCAAACTGTGAAGGTTTTTATGGGTATGATTATATTCATGATGACAATGTAACAAGATCTGTTACTGCTTATAAATATAGAACAGACGGAGCTTGTCAACCTTCCTCAAAGACGTTTGCAAGCCAAATTAATTTCAGCCCGCAACAGACAGGAACGTATACTTTTAAATTCTGGAACGGAGGAAATACATGGATTACGAAAAAAATTGTAGTGGAGTAGATAAATGTTGAAATTCGTTATTTTAATTTGTTTTTCGCTTTCAGTTCAGGTATTCGGCCAGAAAATAATCTGGAAGGAAGATCTGAAGCTGAAATGGGAGAATTTTAAAAGTCCCGTTAACCGAAAAAGCAATCCCGATGTAGTCGCTTACACCCATTGCGGATGGGAATATTCTGTGGTAAAATCCAGCAATCCGAAAGCAACGATTGATTTTAATGTAGAAACCATATTTAATGAAGATAAATCATGGAAAGACACAAAAAGAATCAATGATTATGTACTTTTACACGAACAGAAGCATTTCGATATTGCAGAAATATTTGCCAGAAAGCTAAGAAAAGAAGTCCAGGAAAAGATTAAAACCTCTTCGGATTGGGATAAATATTTTAAAGGAATTTATAGTACGATTTCAAACGATTATAAGAACTTTCAGATTACTTACGATAAAGTTACCGAACACGGTATTAATAAAGAGAAACAGGCGGAATACAACGAATTAATATCTTTAGAATTAGAAAATTTAAAAAACTTTAGAACCTCTTGAAGTTCCTCAATAAAATCATTCACGAATTATTAGCTCAAAATTCTGATCTTTCTGAGTTTAATATCGTGTTACCCGGAAAACGCCCCATCGTTTTTATCAGAAGGATTCTAGAGGAGAATAATTATTCTGGCTTTTTACCCAACTTCTTTACGGTAGAGGAGCTTATCAACCAGATTGCTGACAAGCAGCTGATTCAGGGGATTTCTTTATGGCTTTTTGCTTTTGATATCTATAAAAGCCTTAACCTCATTCCAAGAGACAATTTTTCGGATTTTTTGAAATGGTTTCCGACCTTACAGAAGGATTGGGATGACATTCTAAAGTTTTCAGAAAGTGATCAGGCTGTTTTGCAATACATGTTTGATGAAGAGAGAATTAAAGACTGGGCGCAGAATTTAGGAGAAGAGGACGATGTTCCGAGAAAGAAATTCCTCAACTTTTGGAGGAATATGAACGTTTTTCTTCCGGTTCTGAAACAAAAATTGCAGGAGAAGAACTGGGCTACTTCCGGAATGATCCATGAAACAGCAAAAGCTGAAATTGATTCTTTTGCAAAAAATACCAAAGAAAAATTTGTATTCTGCGGATTCAATGCTTTTACTCCGGTTGAAGAAAAATTGGTAAGAAGTCTCTTACAATGGGATAAAGGACAATGTTTTTTTCAGGCAGATCATTATTATTTTGATGATGAAAGGCAGGAAGCCGGTAAGTTTTTACGCAATCATAAAACCTGGAAAGAGTTCAATGAAAATAGGGCTTTTAACTGGATCGAAGATGATTTTAACCAGCCCAAAAATATAAAAGTGTACGAAGTTTCAGGAAATATTACCCAAACGAAGGTATTGCCTGAAATTTTTAAGGAAATTGAAAATAAAACCTATTCCAATACAGCTGTTGTACTTTTAGACGAAAATTTGCTTCCTGCAAGTTTGGATGTCATGTACGGAGTTCCCAACCTGAATATTACGATGGGATTTCCGTTGAAAAACCTGTCGTTTTCCAATGCGGTTAAACAGCTTTTTTACCTTCAGAAACAATTAGAAAAAAATAAATCTTCCTACTATTATCGTGATGTTTTTCCTATCCTTGAAGAACTTCCGAAATCAATTAAAGACGAATTGATTATCAATCAGTTCAAAGCAAAAGTAGAAGAGAGGAATATTGTTTATATCTCAAGAAAGCTATTACAGGAACTTTTAGGAGAACTTTCTTATTATAACTTGCTTCAAAAGGCAGATTCCACCAATGTTTATCTGGATTCCTTAATTGATTTTTGCAAGAAAGTAAAATGGCTGGAAATAGATGATATTCAATATGAAAACGTTTCTCATTTCGAAAACTCCTTTAGGATTATAAAAAACCAGCTGAGTCCTTATAATTTTGAAATTACAATGGAAACGCTGGAGATTCTGATCAATCAACATATCAATTCCGAGAGCATAGATTTTCAGGGAGAACCGTTAAGAGGCCTTCAGATTATGGGGCTTCTGGAAACCCGTTTATTGAATTTTGAGAATGTGATTCTCCTTTCTGTTAATGAGGGAAAACTGCCGCTTGGAAATTCTCAGAACACCTATATTCCGTTTGATATCAGAAAGTTTTTTGATCTTCATACTTTCTTGGAAAATGACAGTATTTATGCATATCATTTCTATCGTCTGATTCAGGATGCTCAAAATGTACATTTACTGTTTAATGCATTAAGTTCAGGGGTGAATTCAGGGGAAAAGAGCAGGTTTATTACGCAGATTGAAATGGAAAGCTCTCATAACATTGAGCACTTAATTATTGAGAATTCATCTGAACCCATTATTACAGAACCTGTCGAATTTACTAAGACACCTATTGTTCTGGAAAGGCTTGAAAAATGGAAAGAAAAAGTTTCAGCTTCTCACCTTACCAGTTATTTGTACGATCCAGTAGATTTTTATCTTTCTAAGATTTTGAACACTTCCGAAAACGATGAAATAGAAGAAGAATTATCTGTTAAAAATTATGGAAATTTAGTGCATTATACACTTCAAGAAGTATATGAAGTTATCAAAGGTAAGGTGTTAAAAGAAAATGATTTAAAAGATTCAATTAAACAAATAGATGAATATATCAACATTGCTATTGATAAGCTAAAACATCAACCGGAATTTTATGAAAAAGGAATGAATTTTATTCATAAGGCTATTGCCAAGAAAGTGATAGAAAACATTCTGAATTATGATCTTGATTTGATAAAAAAAGGAAATAAACTTGAGATTTTAGATATTGAAAAACGGTTTGAAAATGTAGATTTTTATCTCGACGCATCTCAAAAAATCTCATTTTTCGGATTTATCGACAGAATAGACAGACTTAACGGAACGCTAAGAATTATTGATTATAAAACAGCAAAAATCAAAAATCTGATCATTAAAATTGATCAGGACAATATTGATGAATACTTCCATAACAGTGACAGAAAACAGGCGTTGCAGTTGTGTATTTATCAATACGTAGTTCAGAATCTTCCGGAGTTTTGGGGACTTCCGATCGAAACCGGAATCTGGAGCTTTGCCGAAGCCAAAAAAGGGGTGGTTTCCCTGCAGTTTGAAAAAGGAGATATTGATGATGCCATGACATCTATTAAAAGTTTAATCGAAGAAATCCTGAATCCGGATATTAATTTTATTGAAGAGATTAAAACCTATTCAAATTAATTTTTTCCTTTTATTTTTCTACTATATATAAATATAACAATAACAAGTTTGCTTGTCATTCTGAACGAAACGAAGTGTAGTGAAGAATCCTATCTTTATTGAGATTCCTCCTTCGTCGGAATGGCAGATCATAATAATTAGGTAATTACATACAATTTTATATTATCCTGCTTTTTTATTATTATGACGCTGTCATTCTGAATGTAGCGCAGCAAAATGAAGAATCTAAGCTATTATATATTAACATAATCAGATTCTTTGAACTACGTTCGCATCCCTCAGACTGTTTCAGAATGACATAATGGTGTAAAATTGTATATAGTCACCTTAAATTAATTAAAAAGCCTGATAAATTGAATTTATCAGGCTTTTATGTGTTGTTTTTTCTAAATTCTTAGAAAGCGTTAATTCCGGTAATATCTAAACCTGTAATAAGCAAGTGAACGTCATGAGTTCCTTCATAAGTAATTACAGACTCCAGATTTGCAGCGTGTCTCATCATCGGAAATTCGCCCATAATTCCCATTCCGCCAAGAATCTGACGGGATTCTCTTGCAATATCAATAGCCATTTTTACATTATTTCTTTTGGCCATTGAAATCTGGGCAGGAGTTGCTTTATGAGCATTTTTAAGATTTCCTAATTGCAGGCAAAGCAATTGAGCTTTTGTGATTTCAGTTAAGAATTCTGCTAATTTTTTTTGTTGTAACTGATAAGAACCGATTGGTTTTCCAAACTGTTTTCTTTCTTTAGAATACTGAACGGCTGTGCAATAGCAATCAATAGCAGCACCGATTACACCCCATGAAATTCCGTATCTGGCCGAGTTTAAACAAGATAAAGGTCCTTTTAGTCCTGTAACTCCCGGAAGTAAATTTTCCTTCGGAACCTTCACGTCATTGAAAACCAGTTCACCAGTTTTTGAGGCTCTTAAACTCCATTTATTATGAGTTTCCGGAGTGGTGAAACCTTCCATTCCTCTTTCAACGATCAATCCCTGAACTTTCCCTTCTTCATTTTTAGCCCAGACTACAGCAATATCACAAAGCGGAGAGTTGGTAATCCACATTTTAGCACCATTTAAAAGATAATAATCTCCCATATCTTTAAAATAGGTCTCCATAGAACCAGGATCTGAACCATGGTTTGGCTCGGTCAACCCGAAAGAACCGATCATTTCTCCTGAAGCTAATTTTGGCAAATATTTTCTTTTTTGCTCTTCAGAACCGAATTCATTGATCGGGAACATCACTAAAGAACTCTGCACAGAAGCTGCAGAGCGAACGGCAGAATCTCCTCTTTCCAGCTCCTGCATGATCAAACCGTAAGAAATCTGATCAAGACCTGAACCTCCATACTCAACCGGAATATAAGGACCCAATGCTCCTGCTTTTCCCAATTCTCTCATTAAGCCGGGAATATCTGTATGATTTTGTGCAGCCTGATCGATCTTTGGCATTACAAAACTTTCCACCCATTCTCTTATTGATTGGCGTATAAGTTTGTGTTCTTCGGTAAGTAAAGCATCTATTCCATAATAATCGGGAATGGATGTAAGAGGATAATATGACATTGTAATTTAATTTTTCTAAAAATAATACTTTTCACTATTCCAGAAAAATTTTTTTTAATGCCCTATCATAATTGATTTCTTTAGCCTAATTCGGATTAGAAAGGGTAGAGCTATTCTTCATCTCCTTTATCATTTGAGATAGGGTACTGATTGGGAGAATTATGAACTTTGCTCTTGAATTTATATAGATAAGGAGCTTTATTTGCTGAACCGTCATATAGTTTTTCCAACCTGTCAAGAATATTAAGGCTTAGTATTTTACGCTGAAAATTATTTCTTCTGAACTTTTCTCCTAAAATGGTCTCATAGAGAGACTGTAAGTCTTTCATCGTAAATTTTTCAGGAAGTAAATTGCTTGCCGCAACTTCGGTATTAATGTTCATTCTCAGATATTCAAGACCAGTTTCTATAATTCTGTCATGGTCAAATGCCATCTGAGGAAGCTTGCTCACTTCAAACCATTCGCAGGTTTCATTAAAAGCATCCGGAAAAGTATTGGCAAGAGAAAAATCTATTAAACTGCAATATCCTACAGTAATAAACCTTTGAAAAATCCAGTGATCTTTAGGAACCTCAATTCCTTTGTTCCGAAGCAAGATCTGGTGTACATTGTTTTCCGTTCGATCTATTCTTCCAAATGTATGAAACTGCTTAAGGAATAGGTCTTTCAAATGTGTCCTTTCATATAAAACGCGCACAGCAGCTTCTCTGAGATCTTCATCATTAAATACAAATCCGCCGGGAAGTGACCACAGATTAAGATCGTGATACTTCAAAAGCAATACTTTCAGGATATTATTATGAAAACCAAATATGGTGCAATCTACAGATACATGAGCTACAAAGTCTTTAGTATCAATAAGTTCCTGAAGGTTTTGTTTGTTTTTTGTGTCTTTGATTTTCATGGCAGTAAAAATAAAATTATTTTTCTAATGTTTTTCTACTCATACTAAAATACATTAAACTTATTGAAAATAAGACCAGTACGGCGAATAAAATATAAACCGAATAATAGTTGAGTAATTGGTTGTTAAATAAGTTAGACATTATAATAGAGCTGACAGAACTTCCTAAAGATGAAAAAATAACCACTAAAGAAGTAAAAATATTCACTTTTTCCTTATCAATACGGGTAATCATTTTTGAATTGATAACAGGGTAGAGCGGTGAAAGGAAGAGACCTATTACAGGAAATAAGAACAATAATATTCTTGAGTTTTCTGCACCGAGAAATTGGATACCTATGATGATCAGCAATACAGAAACAATCAGTATAAGACATAAAATATAGTATCTGGATAAAGCAAATCTATGGATAATATTGGACGTAATCATTCTTCCTACATAAGAGAAAAGGGCAAGGAAGGATGAGGCCTGCAATGCAAAAAATGAATTGACTTTCAGATGGTTTTTATAAAAAGACGGTAGCCAGGAATTAAAACTCTGTTCAACAAAAACGATTGAAAACAGTACGAACAAAAAGATAAGAATCAAAGGACTAATAAACGTTGAAAGTTCTTTAACAAGATTTTCCTTATCTTTTTTCAAAGGTTCTGAAATTTCAAGTCGGGAGAATAAAAAAATAGTGATTGCTGATAAAACGGAGATCATTACAAAACCAAACTTCCAAAATTGGGAAAACTGGCTTGAGATGAGCCATCCAAATCCGGTGTTTACCACAAAAATACCGATCATAAACGAAGCTTCTACACTATTCATGGTTTTTGCCAGGGATTTTTCATCGGAAATATTATTGCGGATCACTCCAAATACACATATTTTACCAATCGCAAAACAGGTTCCGATAATGGCAAACCAAAGCTTATAAAACCAAAACACTTCTACAAAAGGTAAAATAAGCGAACAAATTCCTACAATACTTAATGCTAAAATCAATGATCTTTTTGTTCCGAATCTGCTGATAAAGTTAACCGCGAAAAGTGAAATAAGTGCAACGGGAATATCCTTAAATGACTCCAAAAATCCAAGCTTATCATATGTGATTTTTGCCTCAGAAAGCTGCAAAATTACAATACCCATACAGTTTAAAACCATCGAGAAAATCAGGAAAGTTAGTTTTAAGGGAAGGGATGTTTTTGAGAGCTTGGTTGCCATTTCAGGGATTTATTTTGTTCTGTTTTATAAAAATTCAAGGTTTATTTTAAGAAAAATTATGCCTTTGAAGTCCCAAAAATAAACGAAATATTAAAATATTTATTAATAAAATG
>JBCNMJ010000045.1:0-28563 GCA_039594975.1 Chryseobacterium sp.
ACCTGTTCTTCATATTTACGACAACTTATTTGTTTTTATCTGAATATTCCGTTCTGATTGACAGGATGACAACCCTTTTTGTAGTTTCCTATTGGATACTGTATCCTTATTTATATGTTGTACTCAATCGGGTGGTAAAAATTATCTTTACTTTTGTATTGTTATTATTTGGGATTTTGAAGATGTATAAAGCAAATAATTTTATTATCAGAAAATATGAAAATATTTTGTGGGATAAACCAAGTATCAGCAGGGCATACTTCATATTTAACAAACATATCGATAAGATTCTTAATCCAAAGAAATAAGAATATAAAACGAAAATTTTACAATGAAGGTCGCTTTTTTATCTACATTTGCTTTAGATGCTAATATTTCTTTGATACATGCTCTTAGAAAAAAAAGTGATGTTTATTTCTTTACAGAAGCTCTTCATGAAATTTATAATTTTCTGAGTAAAGAAAAATTAACAAAAAGTATTTCGAAAGGTGTGGATGTTGAAGAACTGATTCGTTTTCAGAGGCTTATAGATCTTGATAAGACGTATGTCATAAAGGGGACACGCACAATAAATATTTTCAGAAAGCTTTATATTTCATATAAAATAAATCAATATCTCAGAAAAATCAATCCTGATGTGATTATTATTGATAATTATATGCTTACGTATTTTTTTTCAACATTACGATACCGAAAGAAAATGCTTTTCATTGTGCATGATCCGTTCTTACATTCTGGTGAAAATTTTATTATTGACAGATTTTTACGCAAGCTACAGTTTAATCTTATAGATAACAAAATACTGTTAAATGAAAATCAGAAAAAAGACTTTATAGAACATTACCAATACAATCCTAATACTATTTTTACTTCTTTTTTAAGTGTATATGATTATTTAAGATATTGTAAAACAGATAATAATTCACAATCTTCGCCAGAATTTAATATCTTGTTTTTTGGCAGAATTTCACCTTACAAAGGAATCAAATTTTTGCTGGATGCTTTTGTAAAGATTATATCAGCTCAGCAGAGATCTGATATGACGCTGACAATTGCCGGAAGCGGAAATTTTGATTTTGATATTGAGGTTTACAAACAATATCCTCAAATAAATATTCTTAATGAGTATATTTATCCTGAAAATTTAGCAGATCTTATTTCTCAGGCTTCGATAGTCGTCTGTCCATATACAGATGCTACCCAAAGCGGGGTAATTATGTCTGCTTATGCATTTAAAAAGCCTGTGATTGCAACTAATGTAGGAGGACTTCCCGAGATGGTGGAAGATAAGAAAACAGGATTAATAATTGAGCCCAAAAGTTCCGATGCTATTTACAATGCTATATTGGAGCTTTATAATAATAAAAATATATTGGAAGAAATGTCCCGAAATATTGGTAAAATATATTTTGAAGGAGAGAAAAGCTGGGACAGCTCTGCCAAGCAATTTATAGAAGCATTCACAAAAATAATTAAGAAATGAAAGTAAGTGTATGTTTGGCAACTTATAATGGAGAGAAGTTTATATCGGAGCAAATTACCTCGATACTGCAGCAAATTGATCAAAATGATGAAATCATTGTTTCCGATGACGGTTCTATTGACAATACATTGGAAATTATAAAGAATATTAATGATTATAGGATAAAGATTTTCATTAACAGAGGAGAAAAAGGTTATACACCCAATTTTCAAAATGCATTAAAGGAAGCTGTTGGAGATATCATTTTTATATCTGACCAGGACGATGTTTGGTTGCCAGGAAAATACGCTGCTGTTTTAGAAGATTTAAAGTTTAACGACTTGGTCGTTACAAACTCTATAGTTACAGATGAGTTTTTGAATGTAACTAACCCTTCTTTTTTCACTATATATAATTCAGGAACAGGGGTATTTAAAAACTTAATTTGCAGTACCTATTACGGATGCTGTATGGCATTTAACAGAAGAATTTTAAACTTTTCTATGCCATTTCCGAAAAATAAAGAAGTTGCTATTGATCTATGGCTGGGATTAGTTGCAGAAGTGGTAGGAAAAGTGAATTTTATTGAAGAGCCTTATCTGCTCTATAGAAGATCTAGTAATACTGTAACTCAATTGGGGAGTTTGTTAACCAGAAGTGATAGGTCTCTTTATAAGAAATTGTATAAAAGATGGGTTACATTTATTAACCTATTAAAAGTTGGTATTCCTTATAAATTGGGCATACAAAATAAATCCTATATAAAGAATATATGAGATCAAATTCTATTTCTAGGAAATATAAAGTGATTTTAATAATCATTTCTTTTTTTTCTTTTATGGTTAGAAGCCAGAGAATAAAAGATTCCGTACGCTTAGAAATTGATTTTCTTAAAAAATCAGGTACTGTCCATTCAATGTCCGGCTTCTTACATTATGATAATATCAGAGCGCTTGAAAACAATATTATTGTATTGCAGCCTAAATATTGGAGGATAGGCTGGTCATACAAATCTATTTCTGATATTAATTATCTGAGAAGTTTTAATATTACTCCCATTTTGGTTTTGTCGGATATTTATGCATATCCTGGGAAAAAGAATAATAAGGAATGGCCTCATCCTTTACATACAGATAGGTTAAAGAAGATAGTAACTGCCGAGTATCAGAAATTCAAAAATACAGTTATCTATGATATTTGGAATGAACCTTTTCATCAGGAAGGTTTTGGTGATTTCGATACGGACGAATATTATCAGATTTTTAAAAAGGCGCATGATATCATTAGATCTTTACCTGGAGGAGATAAAGCTCTGATCACAGGACCTTCTTTTGACCGCTATGATGAAAAAGAAATAGAAGGATTTTTGAACTTTTGTAACAAAAATAATATAAGAGTAGATGTTTTATCCTGGCATGAATGGAGAGATCAGGATCACTTAGTAGATTTTTCGAAAGATATTAAAAAATTAAAAGGGGTAATTTTGCCTAAATATCCTAAAGTGGGAGTTAAGAAGATCGTTTTAGGTGAGATTATTAATCAGTACTCTCAATTCTCTCCTTCAGAAATACTGGAAGTATTCAGGTATTTGGAGAACAATGGTATAGATGGAGCCTGTAAAGGCTGCTGGGCTGAAAGCAACGGTGTTTTTAATTGTAATAATTCTATAAATGGATTATTGGATAAAAACGGAAAACCTCGGTCAGTGTGGTGGGCCTATAAATTATACAATCAAAGTATTAAAAACAGGGTGAAGTTTATCTCTAATTATGAACATGTTTCTGCATTTGCATCTTATGATACTAACGGAGAATATATTATTGTCAATAATAATAGTGGTAATAGAGTTGTTAACACTAAAATTAATCTGAAAAATTTATCTAGCTTACATAAAAATGTTAAAGCCTTAGAATTGAAGATATACAAGATTCCTGAAACAAAAGAGCTGCCTTTAGAAAATATGGCTTTTTATGAAAGACAGAGTGTTAAAGTGAGCAAAAATGGGACTTCAATTAGTATTGCAGAGATGAGTCCCAAAACATTATATTATTTGATGTTTTCAAAATAGCTTTGAAATGATATCATTTGATTAGTATTGATAAATTGTTAGTAGTTTTGGAAAATAAAATTAAAATCGTTCAATTTGTAGAAGCTTTTGGAGGAGGGGTTTATACGTATGTAAAAGATCTAAGTAATTTTTTAGCGGTACATCAATCTAATATTAATTGTGAAATTCATTTAATTTATAGCCCAAATCGTATAGAGCTCGATAAAGAGTTATTTCACAAAGAAATTCATTCTGATGTTTTTCTTTATGAAATAGATATGCAGCGCTCCATAAATCTAAAAAAAGATATAATTGTTGTTCAAAAAACTAGAAGGATTTTAAAAAAAATAAAACCCGATATCATTCATCTTCATTCTGCCAAAGCAGGTGTAATCGGAAGGCTTGCGTGTTTGAGATTGGTGTCAAAAAATAATGTTTATTATTCACCACACGGATATTCTTTTGTTCAGCAAAATATTTCAAAAGTTAAAGTTTTATTTTTCAAATTTATAGAATATACCATGCCTTTTTTATTTGGTGGAACTACTGTAGCGTCTGGAAATACAGAATTTGAATTATCAAAAAAAATAGGTAAGTCTGTATTAGTAAGAAATGGGGTAGATTTTGAACTACCAGACAAAATATTTTCTCCTCAGGTAAATTCGTCTTTAACCATAGGAACTGTTGGTAGGCTCACTCCACAGAAAAATCCAAAAGCATTTAATGAAATTGCTTTAAGGTTACCAGATGTTAATTTTGTCTGGATTGGAAATGGAGAACTTATTGATGAAATTACAGCGGAAAACATCACCGTAACAGGTTGGATCAGAACCAGGGAAGAACTTTTACAGAAAATCAATTCGTTAGATCTTTATTTGCAAGTTTCGTTATGGGAAGGATTACCTATCGCAATTTTAGAAGCTATGGCAATGAGAAAACCTCTGGTGGTGAGTAATGTAATAGGAAATAAAGATACTGTAGACAATAATTATAATGGTTTTGCTTATGATACAATTGATGAAGCAGTAGAAAAGATTACGCTTTTTTTTGAAGAAAAAAACAGATTTGAGATGGGAAATAATTCATACCTAAAGGTATTTAAAGAATATAATAAAAAAAATAATTTTTTGAAGCTTATTAACATTTATAGAGGAATAATAAAATAATAATTCCTTACTTAACTATTTTTATATTTGTGCTTATTTTAAAATTAATGGCTTTGGATCAACCAGGAATGATGATAAAACTATGAAAATAAAATCTACACCACTTAAAGACTGCTATATTATAGAACCTACTGTTTTTGAAGACGACAGAGGTTATTTTTACGAAAAGTTCAATGAACAGACATTTAAAGAACTTACCGGGATGAACGGACATTTTGTTCAGGATAATATTTCTAAGTCGAGCTACGGTGTTCTTAGAGGGCTGCATTTACAGAAAGGAGATAAGGCTCAGGCAAAACTGGTTTCTTGTTTAGAAGGGAAAGTTCTTGATGTGGCAGTTGATTTACGTGTAGATTCTCCAACTTTTGGAGAGTGGTTTTCAATTGAATTAACGGCAGAAAATAAATTACAATTATATGTTCCCAGAGGATTTGGGCACGGATTTTCTGTTTTGAGCGAAACAGCCATATTTTCTTATAAATGCGATAATTATTATGATAAAGCTTCTGAAGGCGGTGTTCTTTGGAATGATGCGGATTTAAATATTGATTGGCAGTTACCTTTAGAAGATATTATACTTTCAGAAAAAGATAAAGTTCAGTCTATGTTTTCTTTGAAAAATTTTTAATATATTCGAAAACAGAATAAGAATTAATAACCCAATTTTTAATTTACGTTGAATATGCAGCAACTTTAAAAATTTAGAAGAATCATTGCCGGATTATGTTAGTTTATTTTTTTAAACATTTACCCAAAATTTTTCTTATTGGGGATTATATTATTATCAATCTTTTTTTGATTCTGGGAAAGTTATATTTTTTTAACTTTGATAAAGATTTTGCTCAGGGATATATTACTCAGTTCATTCTTCTTAATATTTCTTGGTTTGTTATCACATCGATGACGAAACCTTATAAATGCCTTGCAATAAAAGAATCTTCATTACACTTTAATGCTCTAACAAAATCTTTCATTTTGTTAGCTGTGTTTTCTGCCATTTATTTTAGTCTTATTCTGCCTGTAAAAATCAATTATAGATATGTTGTGTTCTATTTTCTGATTATAGGCTTTTTTATGACGCTTACCCGATTCGTCCTTTTTCTGTATCGAAAAAAGAACAGGATTAAAATTGGACGAAAATTTTATTCTTTCAATACCGTACTTGTTGGTGAGAATAAGCTGGCAACATCATTGTTGGCAAATGACGATTTGAGAAGGTCTATGGGAATAAGAGGAACATATACATCAGAAGGTACGGAAACTAAAAATAAATACTTAGGCAGAGTAGATAAATTATTTGAAGATTTGGAAAACTCTAAAATAAACAATATTATTTTTTGTGATAATAAAATTGAGGTTGATTTATATAAGAAAATAATTGAAGCTGCTGAGCATAAAATGGTCAGAATTTATATGGCCCCGGATTTTAAATACGTCAATCTCGTGCCACATTATTATGATATCGTTCATGAGATCCCATTTCTGAAGATTATAAGGGAGCCATTGGCAAATCCTAAAAAACAAATATTAAAAAGAGCATTTGATATTATCTTTTCTTTCATTGTCATTATATTTATTCTGTCTTGGCTGATTCCTGTTATCGCATTAATTATAAAAATTGAGAGTAACGAATCTGTATTTTTTAAGCAAAAAAGATCAGGATTGAATAATGAACCGTTTGATTGTATTAAATTCAGAAGTATGACAACTAATGCTAAGGCTGATTTTCAAACAACCACAAAGAATGATGCAAGAGTAACAAAGTTTGGTGCTTTTATGAGAAAAACGAGCATAGACGAATTGCCTCAATTTATTAATGTTTTTCTTGGTGATATGTCTATTGTAGGGCCTAGACCACATATGTTATCCCAAACGGAAATGTATTCAAGGATTACTAAAAAGTATATGACGCGGCATATTGTAAAACCTGGTATTACGGGTTGGGCACAAGTAATGGGTTCCAGAGGGGAGATATTTTCACATAAAGATATGGAGAAGCGTATTGAAAAAGACATCTGGTATATTCAGAATTGGTCTTTTTTCCTAGATATGAAGATCATTTTTCTTACCTTATATAATATAGTGAAAGGAGATGAACAAGCTTATTGATTTGAAATCGGAATTATTATAAGATTAAAAAATAAACAGAATATTAAGAACCACTTTTTTAAGGTGGTTTTTATTTTTTTATTATCCTTTTTAATATTTTGTATCTTTGCACCCTGAAAAATAGAAAGATGCGAACAAAATCTGTAGGTAAAAAGAAAATTAATGTTGTCACACTGGGATGCTCTAAAAACGTGTACGATTCTGAAGTTTTAATGAGTCAGCTGAAAGCCAATGGTAAAGAAGTAGTACATGAAGATAGAGGAGATATCGTGGTGATTAATACCTGTGGATTTATTGATAATGCCAAGGAAGAGTCTATCAATACTATTTTAGACTATGTAGATGCAAAGAACAGAGGGGAGGTTGAAAAGGTTTTTGTTACCGGGTGTCTTTCCGAAAGATATAAACCTGATTTAATTAAGGAAATTCCCGATGTAGATCAATATTTTGGAACCAGAGATCTTCCGGTTCTTTTGAAACATTTAGGAGCAGATTATAAGCATGAGTTAGTCGGAGAGAGATTAACAACTACTCCCAAACATTATGCTTACCTTAAAATATCTGAAGGTTGTGACAGACCTTGTTCGTTTTGTGCTATCCCATTAATGAGAGGAGGGCATGTTTCCACTCCGATCGAAAAATTGGTGAATGAAGCGGCTAAACTTGCCAAAAAAGGAACAAAAGAATTAATCCTTATTGCTCAGGATCTTACTTACTACGGATTAGATATCTATAAAAAAAGAGCATTGGGTGACCTTCTGAAAGAATTGGTAAAGGTTGAAGGAATCGAATGGATCAGATTACATTATGCTTTTCCAAGCGGATTTCCGGAGGATGTATTAGATATTATAAGAGAAGAGCCTAAAGTTTGCAACTATATTGATATTCCTTTACAGCACATTAATTCTGATCTTCTTAAATCCATGAAAAGAGGAACGACTCATGAAAAAACGGATGCCTTATTGGCTAAGTTCAGAGAGAAAGTTCCGGATATGGCAATCAGAACTACTCTTATTGTAGGGTATCCCGGAGAAACTGAAGAGAGATTTCAGGAGCTAAAAGACTGGGTAAAGGAACAAAAGTTTGATAGATTGGGATGTTTTACCTATTCACATGAGGAGAATACTACGGCTTATGTTTTAGAAGATGATATTCCACAGGAAGTGAAAGAAGCCAGAGTGGAAGAGATTATGGAACTTCAATCACAGATTTCTTGGGAAAAGAATCAGGAGAAAATCGGAAAGACCTTCAAATGTGTTTTTGACAGAAAAGAAGGAAACTATTTTATCGGAAGAACAGAATATGATTCTCCGGATGTAGATAACACTGTTTTGGTGTCCGCTGAAGATACTTATATCTCTATCGGGGAATTTGCCAATGTAAGAATTACCTCAGCCGAAGAGTTTGATTTGTACGGAGAACTGGTATAGAATATTTAATAAATAATAGACCAATGATTGTTTCATTGGTTTTTTATTAATTATAATAAAGATTTAAATAATTTAAATTGTTGATTATTAAAGAGTTTATCACATTAGATAGAATGAATTATGCTGTAGCAAGTTAATTAAATTAACTTTTTACTCTTTTTTTTAACATTTTTTAACACTGTAGTCTAAAGTCCCTAAAAATAGGTAGTTATAGACTTAATTAACATTTTATTAATTTTTCATTAACGTTTTTTAACGATTTGAATAGGTCTGTATAGATAATCCTGTTACTTTTGCTCCGTCATAAACCCCAAAATATTCAAAATGATGAAAAGATTCATTCTCGTAATCATAATGATGATTTCAACCTTTGGTATTTTCTCTTTTACGAGCAATACCACAGATGCGAAAAAAACAAGTTATGCATCGTACTACCACGATAAATTTAATGGTAGAAAAACAGCCAGCGGTGAAGTATTTGATAATTCAAAGTTCACAGCAGCAAACAGAACGCTTCCATTTGGAACTAATATTAAAGTGACCAATTTGGACAATGGTAAGTCAGTAGTAGTGAGAGTAAATGATAGAGGACCTTACCATTCATCAAGAGCATTAGATATGTCTAAAGCCGCGTTCGATGAGATCGGAAATACTAATCATGGTACTATTCCGGTTGAATATGAAATTGTCGATTAAACTTATGATTTTAAAAGGTAAAGCCAACTGTATTCAGTTGGCTTTTTATTTTTATGATTCTCAGAAATCAATTAGGGTAAAATATGTCTTAAACATTTAATTCTACCAAAGCAGGACAATGATCAGAATGTACCGCTTCTTTCAGAATAACCGCTCTTGTAAGCTTATCTTTTAAAGTGTGGCTGGTAAAATTATAATCAAGTCTCCATCCTTTGTTTTTTTCTCTCGAATTTTGTCTGTAACTCCACCATGTATAATTATCCGGATCCTGATTGAAAAACCTAAAGCTGTCTATAAGTTCACATTCATTAATAAAATCAGTCATCCATTCCCTTTCCATAGGAAGAAAACCGGAAACATTTTTTAAACGTACAGGATCGTGAATATCTATTGCCTCATGACAGATATTAAAGTCACCGGAAATAATAAGATTAGGAATCGTTTTTTTTAGGTTCTTGATATATTCTAAAAAATCATGACAAAACTGCATTTTAAAATCCAATCGTTCAATATTGGATGCAGAGGGAACATATACTGAAATCGCGGAGTAGCCATCAAAATCGGCTCTTATGATTCGCCCTTCATTATCATAGCTTTCAATTCCGCAGCCAAATTCTACATGATTAGGTTTTATTTTTGACGCGATTCCAACACCGCTGTATCCTTTTCTTATCGCAGAATGCCAATAACTGTGATATCCCAACTTTTCAAGACTTTCAATATCTATTTGATCATTTCCTGCTTTGCTCTCCTGAATACAGATAATATCCGGATCAGCAGTTTTCAGCCACCCTAAAAAATCTTTAGTAAAAGCGGCACGTATTCCGTTTACGTTGTAAGTAATTAATTTCATGTTTGAAATATATCAAAAGCCGACATTCAATCTATTTAATTCCTTTAAAAACTACTTTTCCGTCCTTCGAAAGTTCGTTTTCCAGTCCTTTGCCCCTTAGTTCCCAATGATCATTTTTATAATAAATTCCAGAACCGGCCGGCTGACCTTTTAATTCAATAGTTTCACCATCATAAACAATGGTTGCTGTATTTTTATTATTATCAAAGGTCATATCAATACTTTTTCCACCAGCATCAGTAGATTTTGCCTTTATAATAGGGTTTTTATTTACAGCTGCAGAATCTGTTGGTGTAGCTGCAGACAGATCTGAAGTATTTGTCTTTATCGAATCCGAACTGATTACTGTTGTAGAATCTGATGAAGTTTCTGAACTTTTACTGCTTTCCTTTTTACACGAAACGATTAATAACGCTGCCAAAACAGGTAAAATTAAAATTGATTTTTTCATTTTATATTTTTAATGATGTGTTTATTCAAAGATTACTTAGGCTCTAAAATACTGATTGGAATGATACATTCTTCCAATGAAATTCCTCCGTGTTGATATGTTTCTTTATAATAGTTTACAAAGTGATTGTAATTCTTTGGATATGCTAAGAAAATATTGTTCTTCGCAAAAATATATTTTGAGCTTAAATTTCCTTTCGGAAGGAACAGTTTTTCAGGGTTTGAAATTGCCCATACGTCGCTGCTGTCGTACGTTAAACTTTTTCCTGTTTTATAACGGATATTTGTAGAAGTTTCTCTGTCACCCACAACACGGCTTGGTTTTTTTACATACACCGTTCCGTGGTCAGTAGTAATCACAAGTTTGAAACCGTTTTCGGCAGCAACCTTAATTATTTTTAATAAAGATGAATTTTCAAACCAATTTAAGGTAAGGGAACGGAAGGTTTTATCATCTCTGATCAGCTGATCTACAATGTGATTGTCAGTTTTTGCATGAGAAAGAATATCAATAAAGTTATAAACGATCACCAAAAGGTCGTTGTTTTTATGCTGATTGAAATCATCATAAATTTTTCTTTCAAAATCGGCATTCAGAACTTTCAAATACTTCATTGATTTAGAAGCTAAACCAATTCTTTTCATTTGATCCTCTAAAAAGTCACGTTCAAATTCGTTTTTATTTCCTTCTTCATTGTCATTAAACCATTTGTCCGGAAAACGTTTTTCTATTTCGGAAGGCATTAATCCCGCAAAAAATGAATTTCTGGCATATTGAGTTGCGGTAGGAAGAATACTGTAATAATAATCCTCGGACACCTTATTGTAATGTTTGGTGAATAGAGGTTCAATTACTTTCCACTGGTCATATCTCAGATTGTCTACCATAAGCAAAAGAACTTTTTCTTTTTCTACTTCAGGTTTTATTTTATCTTTAAATAAGGTATGGCTCATCATAGGTTTTTCAGAACCGTTTAACCAGTCTTCGTAGTTGTTTTCTATAAATTTTGCAAACTGAATATTGGCTTCTTCCTTTTGGGACTGAAGCAGATCGGCAAATTCATTATCGGCAACCTTATCAAACTTAAGTTCCCAATTCACAATTTTCTTGTAATATTCTGCCCAATCCTGGTATGTTCTCAAATAAGAAAGCTCCATAGAAAGGTTTCTGAATTCCTGCTGATATTGTAAAATGGTTTTCTGTTCAACCAGATTATCTTCCTGAAGATTCTTTTTAAGGGAAAGCAAAATCTGGTTGGGATTTACAGGCTTTAATATGTAATCTGCGATCTGAGAACCTATGGCTTCTTCCATGATGTGTTCTTCTTCACTTTTGGTAACCATTACAATTTTTAAAGAATTATCTTTTTCTTTAATCATAGGAATGGCTTCAAGTCCGGAAATTCCGGGCATATTTTCATCAATAAGGGTCAGTGCAAATTTTTCGGAATCCATCAATTCCAATGCTTCATTTACATTATTAACAGGCGTTACCTGATACCCTTTTTTTTCTAAGAATACGATATGAGGTTTTAGTAAATCAATTTCATCATCTATCCATAATATCTTTTCCGACATAATATTTATTTTTCATGGTTATTGTATCAAAATTTCGACCAAATTTCTTTTCAAACAATAAAAATAGGGCTTTTAATAGTTAAATATTAGTTAAATCGAAATATTGTTTATTAATTCCCTGTTTTTGCATATTTAAACGCCCTTTCTTTGGCTTTTCTTTTGGGATAGAATATACTTACTGTGGTAAAGACGGATGATAAACCAGTCACAGAAAATCGAATGACATCACCAAAGGTCCGATAACAATCGTATTGAAGGAGTCAAACATAGAAATCTGTGTTTTAAGATTAATGAAATTTAAATAAAAGCTAAAGTTAAATTTTCCCTAACTTTGTTACAATATCGACATCAATGCAGAATAAGCTAAAAATTATCAACGATCCTGTTCACGGTTTTATCAAAATCCCACACGAAATATTATTTGACATTATTGAGCATTCCTACTTCCAGCGATTGAGAAGAATAGGACAGACCGGTCTCTTGAATTTAATTTTTCCGGGAGCTACCCATACAAGATTTCATCATGCGATAGGAGCAATGCATCTCATGTTTACGGCACTGGAAACACTGAAACAAAAAGGAGTGAAAATTTCTGAGGATGAAGAAAAAGGGGCAATGTTGGCAATTTTGATGCACGATATAGGACACGGTCCGTTTTCCCATGCCTTAGAAAGTATGCTGATGGATGATTGGCATCACGAAAACCTTTCACTGCTTTTAATGAACAAACTGAATGATGAGTTTGAAGGTAAACTATCTGTTGCTATTGAAATGTTTCAGGGGAAATATCATAGGAAATTCTTTAATCAGCTTATCTCCTCACAATTGGACGTCGATCGGTTGGATTATCTGAACAGAGACAGTTTTTTTACGGGAGTTTCAGAGGGGAATATTAATACACAGCGAATTATTTCCATGATGAATGTCTGTGAAGAAGGTGAACTGGTAATCGATGCAAAAGGTATTTATTCTATCGAGAATTTTCTTACCGCCAGAATGTTCATGTATTGGCAGGTTTACTATCATAAAACTTCAGCGTTGGCTGAATTTCTTTTGGTGAAAATTTTAGAGCGAGCAAAATATCTGGTTTCACAAGGTGTGAATCTTCCGGCGACTGAAAATCTGAAATATTTTTTATACAGAGGTAAAAATTCTGCTACAGACGAAGATGTTGAAAGATTTACACAGCTAGACGATAACGATGTAATTCAGGCGATGAAAAACTGGCAGTCGGCTGATGATTTTATTCTGTCATACTGGTGCAAATGTGTAATCCAGAGAAACCTGCCAAAGACCATTATTTCGTCACATGCATTTGAAGCAGAGTTTATTGAAGAAAAAGTAAAAAACACCAATGAATTTTTCGGAATCGATAATGGAAATGAATTAGTACATGAAATTAAGCGAAAACTATTGCCCTATGATACTCAAAAACAGCCGATCTTTCTATTGCAGAAAAACGGAAAAAAAATAAGGCTTGAAGAATCGGAAGACCAACTTTTATCGGGATTAATTACTAATAAGACCGCTCGATACATTCTTATGTTTCCGAGAGATATTTAGCGCATAATTTCTTAAAGAATATTAAAATTCACAATCCGAAAATTAAAAAATGTTTGCGAATTACAGAATTTCTTATCTTTGCAGAATATGGAATTTACAGCTTCGCAAATTGCAAGTTTTATTGACGGGAAAATAATAGGTGATGAGAATGCACTTATTACTGGAGTTTCACCTATTGAAGGAGGGGAAACAGGACATCTTTCTTTTATAGCACAAGATAGATTTTCCCATTATTTGGATACCACCAAATGCTCTGTTATCATCGTTTCAGAAAAACTTTTATCAAAAGATATATATAATCCTACCGTGATTGCGGTAAAGGATGCCTACCTTTCTTTTCAGGTTTTAATGAATCTGTACCAGGAAATGCAGGGTAAAAAGCACGGGATTGAAGATGGTTCTTCAATTCATGATACTGCCATAATTGGAGATAAGGTATATATTGGTGCTTTTACTTATATATCTGAAAAGGCAAAAATCGGAGATGGAACTCAGATTTATCCTCATGTTTATATAGGAAAAGGAGTAAAAATTGGTAAAAACTGTAAGATTGACAGTGGAGCGAGAATCTACGATTATTGCATTATTGGGGATAACTGTATCGTTCATTCCAATACTGTAATTGGAGGTGACGGATTTGGTTTTCAGCCGACTCCGGAAGGTTTCAAAAAAATTCCTCAATTAGGAAACGTAATCATTGAAGATGATGTTGAAATTGGTTCAAACTGTAGTATAGACAGAGCTACAATTGGTTCTACTATGATCGGAAAAGGAACTAAAATCGATAATCTGATCCAAATTGCACACAACGTGAAAATCGGACAAAATAATGTGATTGCGGCACAGGCAGGAATTGCAGGGTCTACAATCATTGGCGACTGGAACCAGATTGGAGGTCAGGTTGGTGTTGTAGGGCATATTAAAATAGGAAACCAGGTAAAAATACAGGCACAGAGCGGGGTAAACTCCAGTGTGAATGATAAGGAAACTATTTATGGTTCGCCGGCAATCAGCTATAACGACTATTTAAGGAGTTATGTACATTTCAGGAATTTACCTGAAATTGTAAATAGAATAAACAATCTTGAGAATAACTCAAAAGATAAAACTAATGAGTGATATGCAAAAAACACTTCAGCAGGAAGTGACACTTTCCGGAATCGGACTTCATACGGGGAAAGAAGTAAAACTAACCATTAAACCTGCAAAAGAAAACACAGGTTTTGTATTTGTAAGAACAGACTTGGAGGGGCATCCTCAGGTTGAAGCTGATGTTAATTATGTAGTAGCGACAGAAAGAGGGACAACGTTAGAAAAATTAGGAGTAAAGATCAATACATGCGAGCATCTTTTAGCGGCTTTAGTAGGTTGTGATATTGATAATGCCATTTTAGAAATGGATGCTTCTGAACCTCCTATTTTGGACGGATCATCAAAGTATTTTGTTGAAGCCATCGAAAGTGTTGGAGTTGTAGAACAAAATACGGCAAGAGAATACCTTGTTGTAAAAGAAGTTCTTACCTACAGCGATCCTGCAACCGGATCAGAAATCACAATCATTCCTTCAGATACTTACGAAGTGACTACTATGGTAGACTTTGGGACCAAAGTTTTAGGAACTCAAAATGCTACACTAAAAAATATTTCTGAGTTTAAAGAAGAAATTTCATCAGCAAGAACATTTAGCTTCCTGCACGAATTGGAAATGCTTTTAGATCATGGTTTGATTAAGGGTGGAGACATTTCTAATGCCATTGTATATGTAGATAAAGATCTTACTCCCGAAACTACAGAAAAATTAAAGAAAGCCTTTGGAAAAGACAACGTGTCTATAAGACCTAATGGAATTCTTGATAATTTAAATCTAAACTATCCAAACGAAGCAGCAAGACATAAATTACTTGATGTAATCGGAGATTTGGCTTTAGCTGGTGTAAAAATAAAGGGTAAGGTAATCGCTAATAAACCAGGGCATTACGTAAATACTCAGTTTGCGAAGAAACTGAACCGTCAGTGGAAATTGCAGAAAAAGAAAAACGTTCCTGACTTTGATTTGACAAAAGAACCTGTTTTCGATATCAACGGAATTATGAGATTAATGCCTCACAGACCACCGTTCTTATTGATTGATAAAGTTCTTGAGCTTTCAGATTCTCATGTTGTAGGCCTTAAAAATGTAACAATGAATGAACCTTTCTTCGTTGGACATTTCCCGAAAGAACCTGTAATGCCGGGAGTTCTTCAGGTGGAAGCTTTAGCACAGACAGGTGGAATTCTTGTACTGGCAAGTGTTCCGGATCCTGAAAACTATTCTACTTATTTCATTAAAATTGATAAAGTAAAATTCAAAAGAAAAGTAATTCCTGGAGATACACTTATTTTCAAGATTGAATTAATTGAACCTATCAGAAGAGGTATTGTACACATGCAAGGTTACGGTTATGTTGGAGATACAGTAGCGGTAGAAGCAGAACTAATGGCCCAAGTTGCAAAAAATAAAGTTGATTAAATGATCCATCAATTAGCAGCCGTAGATAAACGTGCGAAAATCAGCAAAAATGTAATCGTAGAACCCTTTACTACCATTGCAGGAGATGTGGAAATAGGAGAAGGAACTTGGATTGGGCCGAATGTTACCATCATGGATGGTGCAAGAATTGGTAAAAACTGTAGGATTTTTCCTGGGACTGTAATTTCTGCAATCCCTCAGGATTTGAAATTCGATGGTGAAGACACACAGGTTATTATAGGTGACGATACTACGATCAGAGAGTGTGTAACCGTTAACAGAGGTACAAAAGCTCTAGGACATACTAAGATCGGAAAAAATTGTCTGATTATGGCTACATCTCATATTGCTCATGATTGTGTAATCGGAGATCATGTTATCATTGTAAACGGTTGCGGTATTGCAGGTCACGTAGAAATTGGTGATTATACGGTGATGGGAGGTTTATCAGCTGTACATCAGTTTGGTAAAATCGGAAAACATGTAATGATTTCCGGAGGTACTTTGGTGAGAAAAGACATTCCGCCTTACGTAAAAGTGGCAAGAGAACCGATGTCTTATGCCGGAATTAACTCAGTAGGTTTAAGAAGAAGAGGATTTACCAATGAAAAAATCTTCGAAATTCAAAAAATTTACAGAGCGATCTTCCAAATGAAGATGAATGTTTCTCAGGCAATCACTCATATTGAAAAAGAAATGCTTCCTACTGCTGAAAGAGACGAGATTCTTCAGTTCATTCAAAACTCACCTAGAGGTATTGTGAAAGGATACGGAACAGGAAAGGAAAACTAAATATAAAAAACAAAAAGATAATATACATTAATGGCAACAAGTAACGATATCAGAAAAGGTCTGTGCATTGAGTACAGTAATGATATTTATAAAGTAATCGAGTTTCTTCACGTAAAACCAGGAAAAGGACCTGCTTTCGTAAGAACAAAATTAAAATCTGTAACAAACGGAAAAGTAATTGATAACACTTTCTCTGCGGGGCACAAAATCGATGAGGTAAAAGTGATCACAAGAAAATATCAGTATCTTTATGATGATGAGAATGGATTTCACTTCATGAATAATGATGACTTCTCTCAGTTATATTTAAATAAAGAAATGATTGAAAACTCAAATCTGATGAAAGCAGGTGAAGAAGTTACAATTATTTTGAAAGAAGCTGATGAAACTCCGCTTTCTGCTGAATTACCACAGTCTGTTTATTTAGAGGTTGTAGAAGCAGATCCGGGTGTAAAAGGGAATACTGCTACCAATGCTCTTAAAAACGCTATCGTTGAAACCGGAGCAAGAGTTATGGTTCCTTTGTTCATTGAGCCAGGAGACAAAATCAAAGTAAGCACTGAAGATGGTTCTTACCTTGAAAGAGTAAAAGAATAATTTTTAATAAAATTTACATCAATTCGGTTTGCCTTTGCATTCCGAATTTTGTTTTATAAGAAAATCAATTGTTATGAGATTTCATTCTCCACAAAAACTGAAAACTATTGCAGATCTTATCGGTTCAAAATTCGTTGGTTCGGAAGACTTTGAAGTATTAGGAACTAACGAGATTCACATGGTGAAACCGGGAGAAATAGTTTTTGTAAATCATCCTAAATATTACGATAAAGCCTTAAATTCTCCGGCAACAATTATTTTAATTGATAAAGAGGTAGACTGCCCGGAAGGAAAGGCTCTCTTGATCTCTGATGATCCTTTCAGAGATTTCAATAAGATTAATACCCATTTTACGAGAATATATAATTTCAGGGAAGAGCTTCATGATGCCGAAATTGGAGAAGGGACACACATTCACCATTCTGCAGTGATCGGGAACAATGTGAAGATCGGAAATAATACCCTTATTTTCCCAAATGTTGTGATTGGTGATAGAACCGTTATTGGTGATAATGTTGTCATTCAGTCGAACACAGTTTTGGGAGGAGATGCGTTCTATTACAGAAAATTAAATGGAAATTTTGACCGTTTGATTTCCGTAGGAAATGTTGTAATCGAAAACAATGTTGAGATCGGAAACGGTTGTACGATTGACAGAGGAGTTACAGATTCTACGATTATTGGTGAAGGCTCTGTTTTAGATAACCAGATTCAGATCGGTCACGATACAATTATTGGTAAAAAATGTCTGATCGCTTCACAGGTAGGAATTGCTGGCTGTTGTGTGATTGGTGATGAAGTAACGTTGTGGGGACAGGTAGGAATTGCTTCCGGAAACAAAATTGAGAGCGGATCTGTACTTTTAGGGAAAACCGGAGTCAATAGAGACCTTGAAAAAGGCACTTATATCGGAATGTTCGCAGAAGATTTTAAAACATATCTGAAGAAAGAAGTAAAACTGAGAAATCTCAAATAAACAAATCGAAAGTTTTATCCGAAATCAAAGAAAAATAAGTAAATTTGTGAGCATTAATAAAAAAATAAAAATAAATTAAAACAACAATAAAATGTCAATTTTAGTAAACAAAGATTCTAAAGTAATTGTACAAGGATTTACAGGGAACGAGGGTACTTTCCACGCAAGCCAGATGATCGAATACGGAACAAACGTAGTAGGTGGTGTTACTCCGGGAAAAGGAGGTAGCGAGCACTTAGGAAAGCCTGTATTCAATACTGTTGCTGATGCTGTAGCAAAAGCTGGAGCTAATGTAAGTATCATTTTCGTACCACCTGCATTTGCTGCGGATGCAATTATGGAAGCTGCAGAAGCAGGTATCAAAGTTATCGTATGTATTACTGAAGGAATCCCTGTAGCAGATATGGTAAAAGTAAAATCTTACATTGCTGACAGAGACTGCAGATTGATCGGACCAAACTGTCCTGGAATCATCACTTCTGAAGAAGCTAAGATTGGTATTATGCCAGGTTTTGTTTTCAAAAAAGGTAAAGTAGGAATCGTTTCTAAATCAGGAACTCTTACTTATGAAGCTGCTGACCAGGTTGTAAGAGCTGGTTACGGTATTTCTACTGCAATTGGTATTGGTGGTGACCCAATCATCGGAACAACGACAAGAGAAGCGTTAGAATTGTTCATCAACGATCCGGAAACTGAAGCGGTTGTAATGATCGGTGAAATCGGTGGTGGATTAGAAGCTGAAGCTGCAAGATGGTATAAAGCTAGCGGTTCTACAAAACCAGTTGTAGGGTTTATCGCTGGACAAACTGCTCCTAAAGGAAGAACAATGGGACACGCAGGTGCTATCGTAGGTGGTGCAGAAGATACAGCTCAGGCTAAAATGGAAATCATGAGAGAAAACGGAATCAACGTTGTAGATTCTCCTGCTGATATTGGTGCCACTGTAGCAAAAATATTAGGATAATTTCTTCTTAAAATAAACTATAAGCCTCGTTTTTACGAGGCTTTTTTTTGAATTTTTGTACAGAAAATTAGAATAATTACTATCTTTAAACAATTAAAAAAATAAACGATACAAAAACTCAATATCAAATGAAAAAACTTTTATTAACCTCAGCATTGGCTCTGTCTACTTTATCTTTTGCACAAATAGACTTCAGTAGTACAAGATTCGGAGTTACCGGCGGGCTTAATTATTCCCGAGTTAAAAATGCACATAATCCTTCCGGACCAAGATTTACATTCCAGGGCGGTGTTTTAGCCCTTATTCCGATTGGAAAAGCGAATCAGTTTTATCTTCAACCTGAAGTGCTATATTATGGCGCCGGAGAGACAGGAAAAGATAAAGACGCTAAAGGAATGAAAGGTTATGATGCAGTATATGCCAATAATTATCTGAGTGTACCTGTATTTTTTAAAGGGTATTTCTCAGAATCTGAATCTGAGTTCTTTGGTTTGGTAGGCCCGAGATTTAATTTCTTGATAGATCAAACTGTAAAAAATGAATCCAAGGATATTTATAGAGAAGATGCGCAAGGAAAAGCAAATTCCTTTAACTTCGGAATTGGCCTTGGAATAGGATATAGCTACAAAAGACAGCTGGAAGTGGCTTTTAAATATGATTTAGGACTGTCTAACACATATCCTGATTTGAATGAATCAAAATTGGATCCCAATTCCTCGAAGAAAAAATCTGAACAGGTATTGAGCTTAAGTCTAAGCTATATTTTTAATTAAATTATTTTCAGCAAAAAATAAAGAAATCCCGGAAAGTAATTTCCGGGATTTTTTATTGTTAGATAAAGATATGTTTATGATTAACTTTTAATCCATTTCCAAATTTCCTTTAAAGTCGCTTTATTTCCATACATCAGAATTCCTACCCTGTAGATTTTCCCTGCAAGGAATATCATGAAAAGAGTAGTTCCTAAAAGCAATACAATAGACAAAGCAATTTGCCATACGGGAACTCCGTAAGGAATTCTTGCAATCATAGCCACAGGAGACGTAAACGGAATGATTGATAGCCAGAAACCAAGAGGTCCGTCCGGATTATTGATGAAAGAAAAGCTTCCATACATTCCCAGCATTAAAGGTAATACAGCAAATAAAGTAAACTGCTGCGTTTCCGTTTCATTATCTACAGCAGAACCGATTGCTGCATAAATTGAACTATAAAAGATGTATCCTAAAAGGAAAAAGATGATAAATACAAAAATAATTAAAGGGAAATTTAATTCTAATAAACTATGCGATACCTGAGTGGCAATTTGGGTAATATCCAATTTACTCATCACCGCTTCTTCACCTCCCGGAATATTTTTCTGCATGGAAGAAAATCCTGTATTTAAAAACAAAGCTCCGACTACAGACATCGTAATCCAAACGATAAATTGAGTTAAGGCAACCAAAGTGACACCAAGGATTTTTCCCATCATCAGTTCAAAAGGCTTTACCGAAGAAATAATAATTTCTACAACACGGTTGTTTTTCTCTTCCAAAACACTTCTCATCACTCTTACTCCGTAGATAATGATAAACATGAAGGTAACGTACATTAAAAGCATACTCAATACGCTTTTTACCCCTAAAGCAAGATCAGAATCTTCCTTATTGTTTTCTGAAACATTGATTGTTTTAAGAGTGAAACCTTTATCAAGATCATCAATTTGAGTTTCAGCAATTCCCAATTGCTTTATTTTTTCTTTTTTAATGACATTGCTGAGATCCGAAATGATACGCTGTTTAGTATCAAACCCGATTTTTGTATTAACAATCAGCCGGGTATTTTTCTGAAACTCATTATAATTTCCGTTCTGTACCTGAGGAAGAATAAGAATACCATCTATTGCTTCGTTGCCTTTTAAAGTGTTTACTTTTGACTGTTCTTCAGATGATGGAATGATTTTATATTCTATTTTGTCGGTAGATTTCAGTTCATTTTTAAAAAGACCGCTGTTATCTACCACTTCAATGATATTGTGAGATTCATTGGCTTTGAACATCAGTCCGATAACCGCTCCAAATGCAATTAACAGGATAGGAGCCAGCAAAGTCAGCACAATGAAAGATTTTTTCTTAACCTGCGTAAGAAACTCTCTTTTAGTAATTAAAAAAATATTATTCATAAAATTAAGAATGGTTACTTACTGCATTGATAAACACTTCATTCATGCTCGGGATTCTCTCTTCAAAAGCACGTACCTTTCCTACATGCACAAGATCTAAAAGAATATTGTTTTGATCGGCTTCATTTTTTAAATCAAAAGAAACCAGGTTGTTTTCATGGGTAATATCAAAAATTCCATACTTATTTTTGAAACTCTCCAATTGAGAATCATTGACTTCAGAAAGCGTGATCCCGAAAATATTTTTCTTGAATTTTTCTCTTACATCAAACACCCTTCCATCAATGATCTTTTGAGAATTGTTGATCAATGCAACATAATCGCACATTTCTTCCACGCTTTCCATTCTGTGGGTAGAAAGAATGATCGTCGTTCCGTTATTTTTAAGATCGATAATCTGATCTTTAATCAAATTGGCATTTACAGGATCAAAACCAGAAAAAGGCTCATCTAAAATTAAAAGATGAGGTCTGTGAAGTACAGTGACTACAAACTGGATTTTCTGAGCCATCCCTTTAGATAGTTCAGACAGTTTTTTCTTCCACCACTGGTCGATGTGAAGTTTATCAAACCATTTCTTTGCTTCGGCTAAAGCATCACTTTTGCTCATCCCTTTAAGCTCTCCGAAATACAGAAGCTGGTCACCAACAGTCATGTTTTTGTATAGCCCTCTTTCTTCAGGCATGTAACCGATGTTCTTGATGTGATTGGGATTTAGCTTTTCTCCGTTAATTTGAATCTCTCCGGAATCAGCCTGAGTAATTTGATTAATGATACGGATGAAAGAGGTTTTCCCGGCTCCGTTCGGACCTAAAAGACCGTAAATACTTCCTTTCGGAACATGGATGCTGAAATCATCCAAAGCCACCTTTTTACCGGCGTTATAGGTCTTTCTAATATGTTCAGCTTTTAGCATTAATTTGTTTTTACTTATTAGTATAATAAAGTTCCGAAAGTTACGGAATTATTAAAACAGAATTAATGGGAAAAGAAAAAATCCTGATGATTATCAGGATTTATTATTGTTTTACTATTTGTGTTACCTTTTGAGTATTGTCGCTTAAAATGTAGCGGATCAGATATTTTCCGGGTTTTAATTTCTCAATATTGATTTCTCCGGAGTTCATATTTACCGTATAGCTGGCTACCTGAGTTCCAAGAATGGAATAGAAAGTTACATTCTTTACTTTAAGAGATGCATCCTTTGCTCTTACTACCAGATAATCTTTAGCAGGATTTGGATAAGCTACGATGATACCATCATCAGACTTTTGTGAGATGGAAGAAGGCTCTCTTTGTTGAGCTTGTAAATTGCTAGAAAATCCAACAAATACGCCTAGGAATATAAATAAAAGTAAAAATTTTTTCATTCAATTATAATTTCTCGTAATATATCATAACAAAAATAACTAATTCTATAATCTCTTGCAATACTTTTTTATAGAACTTGTATTAAATTTGCATAAACTTATTCAAAAAGTATTCCAAAATGATACATTCAAGAAACAGAAGGCTTAGAGTAAACGAATCTATCCGAAGTTTAGTAAGAGAAAATACACTTACCACCGATGATTTTGTAATGCCAATCTTCGTAATGGAGGGCGAAAACAAGCAGGAACCCATTCCGTCGATGCCGGGAATATTCAGGAGGAGCATAGATCTTACGGTAAAAGAATGTAAAGAGCTGTTTTCTTTAGGAGTAAAATCTGTCAATTTGTACATGAAAGTGTCAGATCATCTGAAAGATAATACAGGCAAAGAGGCATGGAATAAAGACGGGTTGATGCAGAATACAATCAAAGCAATTAAAGATGTGGTTCCGGGAATGATTGTTATGCCTGATGTGGCCTTAGATCCTTATTCAATTTACGGACATGACGGAATTATTGAGAACGGAAAAATATTGAATGATGCTACTAATGATGCATTGGCAAGAATGTCAGTGTCTCATGCTGAGGCAGGAGCTGACATTGTGGCGCCAAGTGACATGATGGATGGGAGAGTTCTAACGATTCGTGAGGCATTAGAAGAAAACGGATTTACCGATGTAGGAATATTAAGTTATGCTGCAAAGTATGCCAGTTCTTTCTATGGACCGTTCAGAAGTGCTTTAGATAGCGCTCCAAAAGATAATGTGGAAATTCCGAAAGATAAAAAAACGTATCAGATGGATTTTCATAATTCTCGTGAAGCACTGAACGAAGTATATAAAGATGTGGAAGAAGGAGCAGATATTATTATGATTAAACCGGGACTTCCGTATTTGGATATTGTTTCAAAAGTTCGTGAGGCGATAGATCTTCCGATCGCGGTTTACAATGTGAGTGGAGAATATGCCATGGTAAAAGCGGCGGCCCAAAACGGCTGGCTGGATAATGATAAAACAATCATTGAAAGCTTGACATGTTTTAAAAGAGCAGGTGCAGACATGATCTTTACTTATTTTGCAAAAGAAGCTGCGATGATTTTAAACGGATAGGTTTTCCTGCGTTAATACATAAAAGATCGTTTGCCTAGGTAAGCGATCTTTTTGTTTCTAAGCAATGTTAATTTTACTTAAAACTAGAAGTGATTTATATTTAATAAATTGTAAATTAGATTCTTAAAATCATTTTCACCAAAAAAAATAACTATGAAAAAAACAATGTACAACCTGGGAGTATTGTTATCTGTTTTAGCAGTATTGATTTCTTGCAATGATCCAAAAAAGAATCATGAAAAGGGGGATTCTATTACCATCAACAAAGATGAAATTATTGATGAATATTTCTTAACTGAAAAATTGCAGTCAAAGCTTACACCGGATACGGTGTATTCTATTTTACAACAGAGAAACAGAGAATATGTAGAAGATAATCTTACCATCCGAAATACTTCTGAAAGAATCCGTAAAGCTTCCTTGGGGCAGTTTCCGGGAGCTGTGGTTTTATCCTGTTTAGACTCACGGGTTCCTGTAGAAGATGTTTTTCATTCGGGGATTGGAGATATGTTTGTGGCAAGAGTAGCTGGAAATATCAGTAACGAAGACATTTTAGGAAGTTTGGAATACGCCTGTAAAGTATCCGGTGCAAAAGTCGTAATGGTGTTGGGACATGAACATTGTGGTGCTATAAAATCTGCGGTGGATAATGTGGAGCTTGGAAATATAACCGGTTTGCTCGCAAAAATTAAACCTGCTATTGCAAGAACAGAAAATTTTCAGGGAGATAAATCTTCAAAAAATCCAGCTTACCTTGAAGCGGTGACGAAATCGAATGTGCTCCAGACCATAGATAATATCAGAAAGAATAGTCCCATTCTGAAAGAAATGGAAGAGAAGAAGGAAATTAAAATTGTAGGCGGTGAATATCATATGGAAACCGGAAAAGTAGAATTTTTAACACAATAAATAAAAACGGGGAATTTCAATCTTGAAATTCCCCGTTTTTTAAGAAATATTGAAATCTTTTCCTTTGGTAAATTTTGCAGCAAAAGGTGATTGGTTTCCTGAGTATTTTAATACAAAATGTTTCTTTGTATCCGTATCAATTTTGGCATCCACTTCTACATCTTGAGTTTGAAAACTTACATCTAACCCTACTCCCGATTCTTTTTCAAGATAAATTTCCACACTTTCCGCATAAAATAATGAAGTGCTTAAATAATTGAACTTGATGTTTTTTCGGTAAGTCTTAGGCTTGTTTTGCGTGAATTCAGAATAACTCCTTAAAATTTCGATTCCCGGCGAATCAATATTAGTAATTCTGGATTTGGTAACTCCGTTTACCCGTACCGAAAAGCTTTTGGCACTTTTAATATTTCCATTCACACTGATATTAAATAATGACGGCAGGGAAAGTCCATACTCTATCATGCTGTCCTTGGTAAACTCAAAATCAGGAATCAACGCCGGATGTTTGGGAGCATTGATCAGTTGGTTTTTAATAGTATTAAGATTGGTATCCGAGAATAAAAAACCGATAAGATTATTTCCTGTAGTCCTCCAGTTTCTTCCGTTCCATTCAAAAATTTCACAGAGCAGCGTATCTGCAGAAGAATGCGGAAGGAGATCGATGTCCTGCCATTTGAAAACCTCTTTTGCATATGGCCTTCGGTTGGTAATATTGATGCCCAGATCCAAGGCTAAAAGTTCGGTTAACTGTTGATTATTTTCCATATGTATTGTGATTGTTGATTAGTTCATAAAATTAATTAAAAATACCGGGTTCAATTTTAAAATATCATAAAACTTTTATCGGCATAGGCTAATCTAAAAATTACATTCAAAAAAACTTTATCTTTGCTGCTATGATTTTACGAGGAGAAAACTTAATCAAAGAATACGGTCCTAAAAAGGTTGTAAAAGGTGTTTCAGTACAGGTTCAGCAGGGTGAGATTGTTGGATTGCTTGGTCCCAACGGAGCAGGAAAAACAACATCGTTCTATATGATTGTAGGATTGGTTAAGCCTACTTCCGGTAAAATTTTTCTCGATAAACAGGAGATAACAACAGATGCCATGTACCGCAGAGCCCAGAAGGGAATCGGTTATCTGGCCCAGGAAGCTTCCGTATTTCGAAAGCTTTCCGTAGAAGATAATATTATGGGTGTTCTACAGCTGACAAAACTTTCAAAACGTGAACAACAGATGAAATGCGATGAGCTGATCGAAGAGTTTTCTTTGCAGCACGTCCGTAAGAACAGAGGAGATCTTTTGTCCGGAGGAGAAAGACGTAGAACCGAAATCGCAAGATGTCTTGCGACAGACCCAAGTTTTATTCTTCTTGATGAACCTTTTGCGGGGGTAGACCCGATTGCGGTGGAAGATATTCAGAAGATCGTAAGAAGCCTTACTGATAAAAACATCGGAATTCTGATTACCGACCACAATGTACAGCAGACGTTGGCAATTACCAATAAAACATACATCATGTTTGAAGGAAGAATTCTAAAAGAAGGTCTTCCTGAAGATCTTGCCAATGATCCGCAGGTAAGAGAAGCTTATTTGGGGGAGAATTTCGTGTACCAAAGTATTTTCGACAAACCGAAAAAGAAAAGCTATGCTTATAATATCTGGGCAGGAAATTTTGATTCAAAATCCCAGTTTAAAAGCTTTGTAGATAATAATTTATCTCAATTTGATGATCTTAGATTAATGCACGGTTTTGAAGACATTAGTTTCGCATCATTGGGGAATTCAGAAATCCAGCATATTTTCAATGACGTTCTTGATAAAAATGCGAATAATTCTTACGTGTTCCAGAGAAAAGAAATTAATTCCCATTACTCATTGGAGCAGGCGGAATTGGAATCAAAACAGGCTGCGAAACCAGAGTTACATTATGTGACGACTTATTTATACGAAGGATAGAAATGTCGGAATTGCTTGTTTTTGAAGAATTTAAAATAGGAACAAAAGTTTTCTTAGACGATGAATACGGAGTGGTAGTTGATCTCAAAGAACATGAAAATTCAGCAATAATTCGCTGGGATACGCCAAAAGAAAAGGATTTTGAAGACTGGTGTTCCATGTGGTTTTCATTTATTCAAATGGGTGGGAAGATTGTTAATCAAAATTATCAGTTTAGGTACATTAATGATGATGGAAGCTTAAAAGAGAAAACTTAAAACGAACAAAATATTTGCTGAAAAATAGAATAAAACGTACCTTTTTCTCTGTAAAACGGTACGTTTTTAATTAAAATAATTCCTATGGCAAAACCCTTCAACAGAACCATCACTTTATTCGGGATTTACAAGCAGCTTGTCTCTTTTATCAGGCCTTACCGATTAATGATTTACGGAACGTTATTTCTTACGTTTTTAGGAGCTCTTGCCGCACAGGTCAATCCGTTGGTACTAAAATATACCGTGGATGAAGTTACAAAACTCACTCATCTTCCGCATCCTATGTCAGAAGGAATTCACGTTCTGGTATTGATTTCGGTAATTTTACTAGGAAAAGAATTATTAAATATTTTCATCAATTTCGGACAGAAATTTTACGGAGAAAAAATCAGAATCAATGTAAGTTCAGTTTTAGCGCAATCAGCCATCGATAAGATCCTAACATACAGAGTGGCTTACTTTAATGATGAAAACCACGAATCCGGAAAGCTGCAGATAAGAATTGATCGTGGAATTGAAAGCCTGACAAGACTGGTTCAGAATTTTTTCATTGATATGTTGCCTTTATTTTCCAATGCCATTATTGCTCTGATCATTATGTACCTGCAAAATGTTTATGTAGGAATTGTTTCTACGATTATTGTCCCAATATATTTTTACGTAAGCTCATTGCAGGCAAAAAAACTGAGTGGAGTGAGAAGGACATTGAGAAACCAGCGTGAACAGAAAACTTCAGGATTATTAAATTTAATCAACTCCATTATGGTGATTAAGAGTTTTGTCCGCGAAAAATTTGAAGGTAAAAAGCAGTACAATTTACAGATGCAGCTGATGGAAAGCCAGATGTTCACCCGAAAGACAAACTTTATTTATGATGGGCTCAAAACTTTCATCGAACAGTTTGGAGTGGTTTTAATTATTCTATTAACGGTTTATCTGGTATTGGATCAGCAAATGACTATTGGAGCTATTATGCTTCATATCATGCTTTTCAATAATGTTTCGGCTCCCATTCGTCAGCTTCACAGAATTTATGATGATATGAACGATGCAATGATCTATGCGGAAGGCTACTTTGATATTCTAAATGCAGACGATGAGAAAGAACCGAACGGGCCTTTTGTAGAAAAAGAAATTAAAGGGAATTTTGAATTAAAAAACGTCAATTTTTCCTATCCCAACGGGACACAGGCTTTACATAACGTTTCCATGAGGATTGAAAACGGGAAAACTACTGCTCTGGTTGGACTCAGCGGAGCAGGGAAATCAACCATTATTAATCTTTTATGTAAATTTTATTTACCTGATTCGGGGGAAATTCTTCTAGATAACATTGATCTGAATGATTTTGATAATACATTCCTGCGCAATGATCTCGGGTTGGTGCTTCAAAAAAACCATATTTTTCAGGGAAGTATTGAAGATAATATCCGTTACGGAAATATGAATGCAACCTTCGAAGAAATTGAAGAGGCAGCAAAAAAGGCTTATCTTCATGAGCAAATTCTGGATTTACCCGAAAAATATAAGCATGATGCCACTCAACTTTCGGGAGGACAGCAACAGAGAATTGCCATTGCAAGATTATTTTTAAAAAATCC
>JBCNMJ010000046.1:0-28539 GCA_039594975.1 Chryseobacterium sp.
GAGGAGGACTTGATCATTGAGTGTAAGATCACCGAAATGCAGTTTAAAAAATAGATGAAAAACATAAAAAAGCCGAAGAGAATTCTGTTCTGCTTTTTTTAATTTAACTTTAAAGAAGTATTTGATATATCTAGGTATTCTTTAAAGTGCTGAGAATTGACATCCCAATCTTTAAAATTTTCAATATCCAATATTTTCTTTCCATTTTCTATTTTTGAAGTAATTAAGATATTGGGCTTTTCCTTTGAAAATTGTATGATACGATTTTTATCTTCAGCGTAGGATGAAATACTGAATCCGGAAACCAGATAAAAAATGTTGTTTCTTTCCAATTCCTGCTTTGTTTGATCGTTTATTTTTACTTTATCAGTGTACGAAAAATATAAAATAGGAAAACTGATGGGGATCACAAAATGATTAGTCCCTGTCAAAATAACAGAATTATTTTCCTTGTCAACTTTCACATCTACTGCTTTGATGGTATTTCCTGCTTTTATATAACAGTATGCCTGTAATTTCTCGACAGGAATATTTTTTTCAAAATATATCGTTAAATTAAATTGTGCACTTGCAGAAGCCTGAGCAAAAGATAGTTTTGAGCAAAAAATAAAAAGAAATACGATCAAGCTTTTCATTGAAATAATTTTTAGATTTATTTAGCGTCCTGAGCTCCAAAGACTTTTTGCAGAATACTTGTCGTTCTCATGGCAGGTGTATTTCGGATTCCGCTTTCTTTCTCCGCAACCATTTTGAAAACCCCGTTGATGGTTTCAGTGGTTACATATTCGTTAAGATCAGTGGTTACAGATTGTCCCGTTAACATATTATATTTTGAAATGATTCCCTTCCAAACGCTGTCTGCACCTACTTTTCCGAGAGAAGCTTTCACTTTAGGCTGAAAAGCAGTAAATAACTGAGATTGGGTTTTTGTCTGTAAATAATTGGTTGCCGCATTATCACTCCCCAACAGAATATTCTTAGCATCAGTAATGGTCATTGAAGTAATTGCTTTTGTAAAAATCGGAGCGGCTTCTGTTACGGCGTCTTCAGCAGCTCTGTTGAGCAATTTAACGCCCTGATCGGCAAGACTTCCCAATCCTAAAGAACGAAGGGTAGTATCAACTTTTCGTAATTTTTCGGGCATTAATATTTTTACAGCCTCATTTTTCAAAAAACCATCAGTTACACCAAGCTTTTTTACCCCTTCATTGACTCCCAGACTTAAAGCTTCCTTCAATCCTGATGAGATCTGAGTGGAAGTTAGGCTTCCAAGATTAATTGGAGAAGAAGAAGTGGAAGTACTTTTGGGAGTGGTTGTTGAAGTTGTTGTTTTTACAGGAGTATTAAGATCGATACCGGTATTATCTTTTACAGCAGATTTGATAGCATCTAAAATCTGTGCCTGTGTGGAAACTGAAAATAATAACATTCCGGCCAATACAATTGTTTTTCTCATCGTTTATTTTTTTGTAAAATTAGATATTTATACTTTTAATAAGTTAAAAAGGATAGGTGAATTTCGGAAAATAAGTATATTCGCTAAAATCTTAATAAACTAAAATGTTGCGTTTCCTAATCGTATTTTCTGTATTGATTTCAAATCTTATTTTTTCTCAAATGAAACCGAATTTAATTCCCTACCCACAAAAAGTTGAATTTCTAGGAGGAGATTTTGTAATTCCGGACACTTTCATAGTAGACGGATATCTTCCTAAAAAAGAAACAGAATATTTTAAAAAACGCATAGGGAATTTAGTGAAGTTGGGTACAGGCATAAAAGATGATAAAATGCACCTGACGGGAGCGGTTTATTTACCATCAAATGGAGAACCCAGGAAAGAAAAATATACGATTTTTATTTCTCCTGAGCGCATTACAATCAATTATTATACGGAACAAGGTTATTTCTTAGCTCTTCAGACATTGATTCAATTATTTGAGCAATATAAAAACACAGGAAAAATCCCAGCAATGGAAATCGAGGATGAACCCAAGTTTGCCTGGAGAGGAATGCATCTCGATGTTTGCCGTCATTTCTTCACGGTGGAAGAAGTAAAGCAATATATTGATTATCTGGCTATGTACAAGCTAAATACTTTTCACTGGCATTTAACAGACGATCAGGGTTGGAGAATTGAAATTAAAAAATATCCGAAGCTTACACAGGTTGGCTCAAAACGTAAAGAATCCATGATCGGTGCTTATGTGGATAATATGTTTGACGGAAAACCTTACGGTCCCTACTTTTATACACAGGATCAGATCAAAGAGGTGGTAAAATATGCACAGGAAAGACATATTACTGTGGTTCCCGAAATTGAAATGCCGGGTCATGCGTTGGCTGCATTATCAGCTTATCCTGAACTGGCTTGTACAAAAGGACCTTTCGAACCCGCTACAAAATGGGGCGTTTTTGATGATGTTTTCTGCCCGAAAGATGAAACGTTCAAATTTCTGGAAAATGTTCTGGATGAAGTGATGACGCTTTTCCCTTCACAATACATTCACATTGGTGGTGACGAATGTCCGAAAACAAGATGGAAAGAATGTGCCCATTGTCAGGAGCTGATTAAAAAGAATAATCTGAAAGATGAACATGGCCTGCAAAGTTATTTCATTCATAGAATTGAAAAATATGTCAACTCAAAAGGAAGAAAGATTATTGGTTGGGACGAGATTTTAGAAGGTGGATTGGCACCCAATGCAGCCGTAATGAGTTGGACCGGAGTAAATGGAGGAATTGAAGCTGCAAAATCAGGGCATTTTGCCGTAATGACACCGGGCTCTTATTGTTATTTTGACCATTATCAGGGAGATCCCGCTACGGAACCCAATGCTTTTGGAGGATTTACGCCATTGGATAAGGTATATTCTTATAATCCGATTCCAAGTGAATTGAACGCAGAGCAGGCAAAATTTATCAAAGGAGTTCAGGCTAACTTATGGACGGAATATATTTTAGACTTTAAGCAGGTTCAGTATATGATTTTCCCAAGACTGTTCGCGCTTTCTGAAGTGGGATGGGGAACTTCTGATCCTAAAAACTATAAAGAATTTGAAGGAAGAGTAATTAATCAGTTTAAAGTTTTGGATAAGATGGGGGTGAATTATGCGAAAAGCATCTATAATATCACCGGAAAGGTAACAGCTGCCAGTAATGGGGTTTCTTATGAGCTTTCCACATCACAGGATCCTAATGGAATTCGATATACAGTAGATGGAATAGATCCTACGGCAAATTCTCAGGTTTATAAAACTCCTGTTTCGATTTCAAAATCTTTAACGATAAAGTCTGCCTATTTTGAAAACGGACAATTAAAAAGTGCTGTTTCTTCGCAAGCTTTTACAGTCTCAAAAACGACGGGGAAAAAAATAACACTGGAAGAGCAGCCAAGTGAAAATTATTCTTTTGGAGGAGCTTTCACTTTGGTAGACGGAATTATCGGAAATCAAAGACAGCTGGGAAAAACATGGTTGGGCTTTCAGGGAAAAGATGTTGTGGCAACCATTGATTTTGGTCAGAAGACACAGTTTTCAGAAGTTTATTTCAATACATTGGATAACAAAGGAAGCTGGATTCACTTTGCGAAATCAGCTCAGATTTTTATCTCTGATGACGGAACAAATTTTAAAATGATCAAAGAAATTGGGAAAGAAGAAATTCTGAATGCCAAAGGAAAGATTAAACTTAACTTAGGAAGTCAGAACTCAAAATATATCAAGGTTAAAATAGAAAATGCAGGGATTATTCCGGCAGGAAATCCGGGAGCCGATTCAAAAGCGTGGCTTTTTGTAGATGAAATTGGCGTAAATTAGTTTGGAATTTAATAAGATTATGGAAAACACGGTTTTATCTTCAGAATTTAATTCCTCTCCCGAACTGGTTGAAAAGCTTTATCAGTACGGAATCGTCAAAACATATCAGGAAGGAGATATTATTTTAGATGAAAATTCTTCTATTCGTTCCATTCCTATTGTGATGAAAGGAATGATGAAGGTCATTCGTACCGAGGAAGATGGACGCGAGATTCTGTTATACTATATCAAAGCCGGAGAAAGCTGCATTATGTCATTTTTGGGCGGAATGCACAATGAAAAAAGTATTGTAAAAGCTGAAGTGGAAGAAGATACCGAGATTCTGTTTTTACCCATAGATAAAGTTTCGCTTTTCATCAAAGAATATCCGGAATGGCTGGATTATATTTTCCGTCTTTACCATAAACGGTTCGAAGAATTGCTGGATATTATCAATGCAATAGCCTTCAAAAAAGTAGACGAAAGACTGCTGAATCTGCTTCAGAAAAAATCAGAATTATCAAATTCGAGTACCATTATCATCACTCATGAACAGTTGGCAAATGAACTGGGAACAGCCAGAGTTGTTGTTTCCAGGTTACTGAAACAGCTGGAAGAAGAAGGAAAGTTGAAACTCGGTAGAAATAAAATTCAGCTTTTATTTTAAGTTATGTAACAAAAGTAACTGTACAGAAATAGTAGAATTTCCATTTTTGCTTTCAAATTGAAGGAAGTAAAAATGGAAATTTTTGGTTATATCGCATCAGTTTTAATTGGTGTTTCTTTAGGATTAATTGGTGGCGGTGGAAGTATTCTTACCGTTCCCGTTCTCGTCTATCTTTTCGGGATAGATGCATTATTGGCTACAGAATATTCGCTTTTTATTATAGGAATAAGCAGTGTGGCCGGTTCCATGGCATATCTCAAAAAAAGATTGGTGAATCTTAAAATTGCCGTGGTTTTTGGGGTTCCGTCTGTGATTTCTATTTTTCTCACCCGAATCTATCTTTTGCCTCTCATTCCGGAGGAAATTTTTAGAATCAATGATTTGATGATTACTAAAGATATTTTCCTGCTGCTGATTTTTGCAGGATTAATGATAGTAGCTTCCTACAAAATGATTCGGAAAGATGTACAACAGCCGGATGAAAAGCAAGAAAATAAAAATAATACCCTTTTAGCAGCGGGAGAAGGCTCTGTTGTCGGAGTTTTAACAGGACTAATCGGAGCGGGAGGCGGATTTATGATTATTCCTGCATTGGTTAATCTTCTAAAAACTCCCATGAAAGTGGCGATCGGAACTTCATTGGTAATTATCTCCTTAAACTCTTTGATCGGATTTTTTTCATCTATTCACAATGCTACCATTGACTGGAGATTTCTTTTATCGGTATCGGTAATTGCTGTTGTAGGAATCATAATAGGCTCTTATTTATCAAAAAAAATCGATGGAAAAAAGCTGAAACCGGCATTCGGATGGTTTATTTTGGTTATGGGAATTTATATCATCATTAAAGAAATTTTTCTCTAAAAACCTTATGTAACAAAAGTAGCTGTGCAGGAAATACTAAAAAGAGAAATTTGTACTCAACAAAACAAAATTTATTAAAAATGAAAATAGAACAGATTTACACAGGATGTTTGGCTCAGGGAGCTTATTATATTATTTCCGATGGGGAAGCGATTATTATTGATCCTTTAAGAGAAACAAAACCTTACTTGGACCGTTTGGAAAAAGATAAAGTAACGCTTAAATATATCTTTGAAACTCACTTTCATGCAGATTTCGTAAGCGGTCACGTCGATTTAAGCCAAAAAACGGGAGCGCCTATTGTCTATGGACCCACTGCAACACCGGAATTTGAAGCGATTATCGCCGAAGACAACCAGGTTTTTGAAATTGGAAAAATTAAAATTAAAGTGCTGCATACTTCGGGACACACGCTGGAAAGTTCTTCTTTTTTGTTAATGGATGAAAATGGAAAAGAAACAGCATTATTCAGCGGAGATACTTTGTTTCTTGGTGATGTTGGTCGTCCTGATTTAGCTCAGAAAGCTGCGGATATGACTCAGGAACAATTGGCAGGACTGCTTTATGATAGCTTATATCAGAAAATTATGCCTTTAAATGATGATATTATCGTTTATCCGGCTCATGGCGCAGGTTCGGCTTGTGGTAAAAATATGCAGAAAGAAACGGTAGACACGTTGGGAAATCAGAAAAGAACCAACTATGCCTTAAATCAAAAAGATAAAGAAAGCTTTATAAAGGCTGTAACTGACGGACTTTTGTCACCTCCCGCTTATTTTGGGATGAATGTAGCGATGAATAAAAAAGGATATGAAAGTTTTGATGAGGTTTTATCTCATGGCTCGAAAGCTTTATCTCCCGATGAATTTGAAGAAACAGCAGAGCTTTCCGGAGCTTTGATTCTCGATGTAAGAGATAATAATGAATTTGCAAAAGGCTTTATTCCGCAATCCGTTAATATAGGACTAAACGGGGATTTTGCACCGTGGATAGGAGCCTTAATTGCAGATGTACAGCAGCCGATTGTATTGGTGATCAATGAAAACGAGGAAGAAGAAACAATTACCAGACTGAGCAGAGTAGGATTTGATCATGTTTTAGGTTTCTTACAAGGTGGTTTTGAAGCCTGGAAAGATAGTGGAAAAGAGGTGGATTCAATTCACAGGATCTCAGCAAAGCAGTTTGAAGATGAAATTAAGGACAAAACCGTAAAAATTATCGATGTAAGAAAAGAAAGCGAATACAATGCAGAGCACATCGATGAAGCTTATAATAAACCTTTGGCATATATCAATGAATGGATCAGTCAGATTGATCCTGAAGAACATTTTTATCTGCACTGTGCAGGTGGATACAGAAGTATGATGGCGGCAAGCATTCTTCAGGCAAGAGGCTACCGAAATTTTACCGAAATTGAAGGAGGATTTAATGCAATTGCGCAAACCGATATTCCTAAAAGTGATTTTGTATGTCAGACTAAGGTTTTTCCCTATCTTAGTTAAATCTACGTTACTTTTACAACATAGTATTCATAAAAAATAGAACGAAATAATGATAAATTTTGAACAGCAGGATTATAAAAACCATTGGGAGAATGTATATGAAACCAAAAATCAGGATGAAGTAAGCTGGACGCAAAAAATTCCGCAAACTTCTTTGGATCTTATAGAAGAGGCATCAAAAGACAAATCTTCAAAAATCATAGACATTGGCGGTGGAGACAGCAATCTGACAGATTTTTTATTGGAAAAAGGATTTGAAAATATTTCCGTTTTGGATATCTCTGTAAAAGCACTGGAAAAAGCAAAAAAAAGATTAGGATCCCTAGCTGGAAATGTAGATTGGATTGTTACAAATATTACAGAATTTGAACCGCAAACAACGTATGACATCTGGCATGATAGAGCGGCTTTTCATTTTCTGACCACAGAAGATGAAATAAAAAAATACGTAGAAATTGTCAAAAATGCAGTTTCCGATACGCTGATTATTGGAACATTTTCTGTAAATGGTCCGCAAAAATGCAGCGGTTTGCCCATTGTTCAATATGATGAAAACCGTTTGAAAGCTATATTTTCGGAAAGCTTTGAGCTGGTGAAATCTTTTACAGAAGACCATATTACCCCGTTTAATACCGTTCAGAACTTTATTTTCTGTCAGTTCAAAAAGAAATAAATTGAAATAACTTATGCTGGATATTATAAAAGAACCTTGGCCTTGGTACGTTGCAGGTCCGTTGATAGGACTTACCGTTCCGATATTACTGATTTTAGGAAACAAATCTTTCGGGATCAGTTCATCATTGCGACATATTTGTGCAGCCTGCATACCAGGAAATATTAATTTTTTTAAATACGACTGGAGAAGAGAAAGCTGGAATTTGTTCTTTGTCTTAGGAATTTTCTTTGGAGGAATGATTTCTGCCCATTTTCTGATGAATCCCGGAGAAATTATCGTAAACCCAAAGCTTAAAGCAGAATTGGCCGGGTATGGAATTACAGATTACAGCAATCTTGTTCCCTATCAATTAATTAATTTTAAAAGCTTGTTGACTTTGAAAGGCTTCCTAACCATGGTGGTCGGCGGATTTTTGGTAGGTTTTGGAACCCGCTATGCAGGAGGATGCACAAGTGGTCATGCCATTATGGGACTTTCCAATCTGCAGTGGCCGTCCTTAGTGGCAACAATCTGTTTTATGATCGGTGGTTTTTTTGTGGCAAATGTCGTGTTGCCGATTATTCTTTCACTATAAAAAATAAACAATGAAAAATAATAATGCAGTTTGCAATAATGAAATTACTGTTCAAAATAAATGGTATCATAACCTTAAATACCTCTTAGTAGGAATTTTATTTGGGATTGTTTTCGTAAAAGCTGAAATTATCAGTTGGTTCAGAATTCAGGAGATGTTCCGCTTACAGTCATTTCATATGTACGGAGTGATAGGAAGTGCCGTGCTTACAGGAATGATTTCCGTATGGCTGATTAAAAAGTTTAAGATAAAAACCCTTGATGGAGAGCCAATTACAATAGCACCTAAAAAGTTTAACAAAGGACAAATTTATGGCGGATTGATCTTCGGCTTTGGCTGGGCGATTACAGGAGCTTGTCCGGGACCTCTTTTCGCTCAGATCGGGACAGGCGCTTTTGATGTAATCATCACTTTATTAAGTGCGATTTTCGGAACTTGGATTTACGGATACTTTAGAGATCAATTACCTCATTAATACATATTGTTAGATAAATATCAGAAAAGGCTGCAGAAAATAATCTGCAGCTTTTTTTGCTTTTATGCTAACGTGAAAATTGCTAATTTGTGAGCCAAATAAATCAAACATGCAGAGTAGAAGAAAATTCATAAAAAGATCCGCAATAGCTTCCTTGGCATTGGCTATGAATCCGCTGGATCTGATCGCTAAAGAACTTCCTGAAAATAATAAAACAGTCAATAAACCCATTGTTCTTTCTACATGGAATTTTGGACTAAAAGCCAATGAAGAAGCCTGGACCATTCTTGGAAAAGGAGGTAGTGCCTTAGATGCAGTTGAAAAAGGAGTCCGTTTAGTTGAAAATGATCCTACTGAGAGAAGTGTTGGATATGGCGGTCGTCCTGACAGAGACGGAAGAGTAACACTGGATGCCTGTATTATGGATGAAAACTACAATATCGGTTCAGTGGCATGTTTAGAACATATTAAAAACCCTATTTCGGTGGCAAGAGCGGTAATGGAAAAAACTCCACATGTGATGTTGGTGGGTGATGGTGCTTTACAATTTGCCGTTTCCCAGGGATTCAAAAAAGAGAATATTCTGACGCCTGAATCCGAAAAAGAATGGAAAGAATGGTTAAAAGACAGCAAATATCAGCCTATCGTAAACATTGAAAATCACGATACTATTGGAATGATCGCACTGGATGCCAACGGAAACCTTTCAGGAGCGTGTACAACCAGTGGAATGGCTTTTAAAATGCATGGGAGAGTAGGAGATTCTCCTATCATCGGAGCCGGATTGTTTGTTGATAATGAAGTGGGAGCAGCAACCGCAACAGGTCACGGTGAAGAAGTGATCAGAACGGTGGGAACTCATTTGGTAGTTGAACTGATGAGGCAGGGAAGAAGTCCACAGCAAGCCTGTAAGGAAGCGGTTGAAAGAATTGTGAAAATTACCCAGAGGAGAAATAAAAATTTAAAAGATATTCAGGTGGGTTTTATAGCAATTAATAAAAAAGGAGAATACGGATCCTATTGTATTCAGGACGGATTTAACTTTGCAGTATATGATCAGAAAGGAAACCGCCTGGAAAAGCCTGAATTCGCTTTAAAGTAAAATTAAAATAACAGATCGATTAATGATAAAATATGCAATTGCTGCTTCTTTATTTCTAATTATTGGTTGTAAAGATGTTAAAAAAACGGATGAAAACACTAGTACTTCTGTAGTAGAAAATAAAGAAGTAACCGATATAAAAAGTGACGCTGAAGCAGCAAAAACCTGGCTGAAAAGTAATATTATAAGTTATTTTAAAGCTGATATTTCTGATCAGCAAAAAATAATGCAGAATATCACGACCAAAGACTACTATGAATACAAAACAGATGCAACAAATGTAGGTATGGATGTGGATGGAAGTCTCAGTTTAAAAGATTTTCAGCAAAAATGGGGAAATAAATACAATACAAAATATGCCGGAATAAACACGGGATTTCTGATCTCTGCACAGGATTGGACGAATATTGAGGTTAGAAAATGTGAGTTAGATGCTATTTCAGGAGATGAAGCATTCGTGTTTGATGTTGAACTAACAGACGAAGGTGCTAAGGCGGTTTTTAAACGTAAAATAGGGGTTATCAAAAAAGATAATAAGTTTTTAATCGCAGATGTTATTGAGAAAGATTAAATTGAAAAAAAAATGTCAAAAATAGAAATAGCATGCTTCAATCCTGAGTCTGCGATCATTGCTTTTGAAAACGGAGCAGACAGAATAGAACTGTGCGACGGATTAAGCGAAGGAGGAACTACTCCAGATTTTGAAACAGCAAAATTATTAAGAGAAAAAATCAATATTCCGATTTTTGTGATGATCCGCCCTCGTGGTGGAGATTTTACGTACTCTGATGAAGAATTTGCACAGATGAAATCGGATTTGGTTCAATTAAAAACTTTAAATGTAGATGGTTTTGTATTCGGGATTTTAGATGAAAATGATCAGATAAATGTTGAGAAAAACAAAGAATTGGTTGAGCTTGCTCAACCATATCAATGTACCTTTCATCGTGCTTTTGATCGTGCTAAAGGGTTAGAAGATTCTTTAGAAAAGGTGATTGAATGTGGTTTTAAAACAATTCTCACTTCAGGTCAGAAATTCAATGTTTCAGAAGGAAAAGAAAACCTGAAAAAATTGGTGGAACTATCCAACGGAAGAATTGAAATTCTTGTAGGAGGTGGGCTTCGTTCTACCAATATTGAAGAATTAAGAGACTTTACCAAAGCAGGGTATTTTCACTCTTCTGCAATTACGGATGGAGGAGCTTTTGCAAATCCCGTTGAGGTAATTGCTTTGAAAAGTAAATGAACTACCAGAAAATATCATACAGTTTGTCATTCTGAATGTAGCGAAGCGAAATGAAGAATCTCACTTACATATTCTTAAAACTTAAATATAAACTTAATGTTTTAAATACAAGAAAGATTCTTCCTTCGTCAGAATGACAAACACACTGTTTAAATCAAACAAATTTCGATGAGCAAAACCCTACTTTTTTCTTTTCTCTTCATACAAAACATACTATTCGCTCAGTTTTCCGAGCGAAACCTATCATCAGAAAAATGGCAGTTCAAAAACTCCAAAGAAAATAAATGGCTCACGGCCTCCGTGCCGGGAACGGTTCATTTAGATTTGATGAATAACAAGCTCATTCCTGATTCCTATAAAGATGAAAATGAAAAGAAAGTTCAGTGGGTAGAAAATGAAGATTGGGATTACCAGACCAGTTTTAAGCTTTCGCCTAAAGAGTTGGCCAATCAGAATATTGAGCTGGTCTTTAACGGATTGGATACGTTTTCAGAGATTTACCTGAACGGAAAATTATTACAATCGACAGATAATATGTTCAGAAAATGGACGATTCCGGTAAAACAGAATTTAAAAATCGGAGAAAATATTTTACAGGTTAAGTTTAAATCGGCGGTAAATGTTGGAAAAGAACTGGCTAAAAAAGTTCCTTTTACCACGCCTGAATCTCCAAGAAGCTACGTAAGAAAGGCACAATATCAGTTCGGATGGGATTGGGGACCAAGATTGGTTACTGCCGGAATCTGGAAAAAGGTACAATTAAATTTCTGGAATCAGGCAAAACTTGAAAATATAAAAATTGAGCAAAAAACTTTAACCCGACAAAAAGCAGATTTAAATGTTCATGCTGAGGTTTTTGCTGAAAAAGAAGGAAAATATAGCATTTCAATCAACAATAAATCTCAAAATATTACTTTAAAACCAGGAGTGAACTTAATTTCAGTTCCTTTTCAGATTCAAAATCCAAAACTGTGGCAACCTAACGGTTGGGGAGATCCGAATTTGTATCAGTTAAAAATTTTATTACAAAAAGATTCAAAAACCATTGCAGAAAAGTCCGAAAGAATTGGACTAAGGACAGTTGAATTAATTCAGGAACAAGATGAAAAAGGTAAATCTTTCTATTTTAAAGTGAATGGAAACCCGATGTATGCAAAAGGGACAAACTGGATTCCTTCAGACAGTTTTACCCCAAGAATCACGAAAGAAAAGTATCAGAAACTGATTAAAGATTCCAAAGAGGCCAATATGAATATGATTCGCGTCTGGGGAGGCGGAATTTACGAAGACGATGAATTTTTCAAGGCTTGTGACGAAAACGGAATCTTAGTTTGGCAGGATTTTATGTTTGCAGGAAGCTTTTATCCTTCGGACGGGAATTTTCAAAAAAATGTTGAATTGGAAGTCAAAGATCAGATAGAAAGGCTTCAGAATCATCCGTCATTGGCTTTATGGTGCGGAAACAACGAGGTGGATGAAGCGATCGTAAACTGGGGATATCAGAAACAATTCAAGTACTCAAAAGAAGACTCGTTACAGGTTTGGAAAGATTATAAAAAGATTTTCCATGAGGTGATTCCGAATGCCATTAAAAAATATGCAACTTCCGACAAACAAATTTACTGGCCAAGTTCACCATCCATCGGTTGGGGACACAAAGAGAGTTTAACGGAAGGTGACTCTCATTACTGGGGAGTTTGGTGGGGAGAACAGCCATTTGAAATTTATAATGAAAAGGTCCCAAGATTTGCTTCAGAATATGGCTTTCAGGGAATGCCTACATTAGAAACTACGGAATCTATGTTTTCCGGAGCTCCGGATTTAAGTTTGCAAAACGCAACAATAAAAGCGCACGAAAAACATTCGAGAGGTTGGGAAATCATAGATAATTATATGAAACGGGATTATCATATTCCGACTGATTTTGTAAAATATAATTATGTTTCCCAATTGCTTCAGGCGCGTGGAATGCAGATTGCTATTGAAGCCCATCGCCGTGCAAAGCCTTATAATATGGGAACTTTGTATTGGCAGCTGAACGATTGCTGGCCGGTGGTTTCATGGTCTTCAATCGACTATTTAGGAAACTGGAAAGCATTGCATTATCAGATAAAAAGAAGCTTTGAAAAACACGTGATTTTGATGGAGGAAGAGAAGCTGGAAGAAGATGATATCTTAAACTTCTATGTAATTAATGATGAGTTAAAAAAGTTTGAAGGTTTGTCATTATATTTCAATATTATGAAATTTAATGGTGATAAAATGGGTTCAGCAGGAGTAGCGGGTTATGATACTATAGAGCCAAATGGTATATTGAAATTTCCTTTTTCACTTGAAGAAATTATTGGAAATTCAGATAAAAACGAAATTTTTTTAGCAATTACGGTTGAAGATAAAAACGAGAAAATATTTGCCCGAGCTAACTATTTCTTCGTAAAACCAAAAGATTTAAAGCTTACAAAGCCTACTATTCAAATCAAGAAAATTTCTCCGTCAGAAATTGAAGTTTCTACAGATGTTCTTGCTAAAGATGTTTACTTAATGGGAGATACTCATTTCAGCGACAACTTCTTCGACTTACTTCCGAAAACGTCAAAAAGAATTAAGCTTTCAAAACCTTTGGAAAAAGTTGAGGTAATGAGTTTATTCGATACAATGAACTAAACAAAATTATGAAGCTGTCATTCTGACGAAGGAAGAATCTCTTAAATTATATTTGAAAAAGATTCTTCATTTCGCTTTGCTACATTCAGAATGACATTTACAAATGTTATTTGTTGAATAGAATAAAGCAGTAGCGATTCAAAAAAATCTTCGAAAACTTCATGCTAAAAAAGAATTCAGCCGTAAATTCGTATCATATCTTTCAACTATGGCGAATTTTGTTCTGATTGCGGTGTGCATTATTGCAGGAATGGTTCTCAAAGCTACAAAATCCATTCATCCCGATGCGCATAAAGGAATCAATACCTGGATTCTTTATTTGGCGCTTCCTGCAGTTTCGTTCAAATATCTGCCGAAAGTTCACTGGACGACAGAAATGCTTTTTCCGATTGTAGCTACCTTTCTGACCTCTGTGTTCTGCTTTTTCTTTATGATGTTTTACAGTAAAAGCAAAGGATACTCCAGGCGTTCAAGGAGCACGCTGGAATTGATAAGCGGTTACAGCAACACTTCCTTCATCGGATTTCCCCTAGTTTCTGCTTTTTATGGGGAAAGCCTTCTGAGTATTGCGATTATTTGTGATCAGACGATGTTTTTCTCTCTTTCTACATTAGGAATTATTGCGGCTTTAAAGGGAGGAAGTCAGTCAGGGAAAATAAGTGCAGCTTTTATTTTGAAAAGATTGTTCACTTTTCCACCTTTGGTAGGCTGTATTGCTGCACTGATCTTGTCTCAATTTGTAGACTTTACTGTAGCAGAACCTTTTTTTGATAAATTGGCGGCAACGGTAAGTCCGCTGGCATTATTTTCAGTAGGGTTACAATTGAAATTCAACGGCTGGAAAAAACTGATTCCTCAAATGTCCACTTCCATGTTTTATAAATTAATTTTGGCACCTGCCATTACATTAGGATTAGCAATTTTATTGGGAATAAAAGGGAATATTGCCAAAATCACCATTTTCGAATCTGCAATGCCAACAGTTCTTACCTCAAGTATTATTGCAGAACAATTCAGATTAAATACAAAACTGACCAATTTAACGATCGGTTTTAGCATTATTATCGGCCTCTTTACTTCTGCAATTTGGTATAAAATTATTGACGTCCTTTTTTAATTCAGTTCAAAATCATACAGGATAATAGAATCGATATTGTCTTTCCACTGTTCCATATGGGCTGAGTTGCTTACCGCAGGCATAATTGATGTTGGCTGATAAGAAGAACTTCCTTTTACCCTTATTTTAGCTTTGAAATTCATTTTCTTTCCGGTTTTCTGGATAACGTTTAAAACAAAAATTGGTGCTCCCATGAGCTGACCTTCACTGAATAGCAGTTCAATGCTGTTATCCTTTATATTATCCTTTTTAAAATGGTGGAGCATATCAAAAAAGTCAATTTTTTCGGTAATATTCTCTTCTTTAATAGCTTCAAAATTGATGATTTTATTATTTTTTATTTCGGCTTTCAATAAAATTTTTTTACCGATTGGAATAGTAATTTCTCCTTTATTCAAAGTGATTTTCTCTTGAGCCTGAACGATAAGTATACAGAATAATGATACGATTGAAAGGAATTTTCTCATGGTTGGCTTATTAATTTTAAGATTGAATGATATTAGAACGATAAAAATAGAAATTATTGCAGTTCACAAAAGAAAAAATTAATTTTACACTTTAAATATTTCTCTTGAACTACGCCCAAATTGTTTTACCATTAAATTTAAAAGGAGCTTTTACCTATAAAGTTCCTCAGGAATTACTATCCGAAATTCAGGTTGGAATGCGGGTTTTGGTTCCTTTTGGCGGCAAAAAAATCTATACAGGGATTGTTTTCGAGCTTCACGACAATGCTCCGGAAAGTTTTGTAGCCAAAGAAGTCATCAGTCTGTTGGATGATAAACCTATTGTTCCGCAAGAGCAGATACAATTCTGGAACTGGCTTTCAGAGTATTATTTATCGGGGTTAGGAGAAATTTACCGTTTTGCTTTTCCTTCATCTCTAAAACTGGAAAGTGAAACCTATTTAAAGCTAAAACCCAATGCAACAATAGATTTTGAAAATCTGGATGTCAATGAAATGTATCTTATCCAGGCATTGGAGATTCGGCAGCTTATAAATCTTACGGATATTGAAGCTTTTATTCCTAAAAAAGATATTATTAAAACCATCAACTCTTTGATTGACCTTCAATACATCGAGATTGATGAAAAAATTGCTGAAAAATATAAAGCCAAGGAAGTTGCTTATGTTAAAATTAATGATGAGGTCCTAAAAAATCAGAATCTTACGGAGATTATTTTAAGCTTAAAAAGGGCTCAGAAACAGAAAGATCTTTTCCTCCATATTTTAGAGAGACAGACTGAAAATCCGGATACACCCATTAAAAAATCTGATCTGTTTGAAGACGGCTACTTCGGAAGTTCCCATTTCAAGGCTTTGGCAGATAAAAACCTGGTTGAGGAATATTATATGCAGAAGGACAGGATTGAAAGTTATGAAGGAGAAATTGAAGAAATCGAAGAGCTCTCCGAAGTTCAGAAATTAGCTAAAGCAGAAATTGATGAAGCTTTTGAGGAAGAAAAGAATGTCTTGCTTCATGGGGTGACTTCCTCAGGAAAAACGCATATTTATTTAGAAAAAATTGAAGAATGCATTAGTGAAGAAAAAAACGTTCTGTTTTTACTTCCCGAGATTTCTCTAACAAAGCAGATTACCCAAAGATTAGAAAAAAAATATGGTCGACAGCTTGGTTTTTATCATCAGAAACTTACGGATTTTGAACGGGTGGAAGTCTGGAGAAGAATCAGGCAGAATGATATTAAAATCCTTATAGGAACGAGGAATGCTCTGTTTTTGCCTTTTCAGAATTTGGGATTAATCATTGTGGATGAAGAGCATGATTCTGCTTACAGACCCCGTGAAGTGTCACCTTATTTCAATGCAAAAGATTCTGCGCTGGTTCTGGGAAATTTTTACGGCGCCCATGTGATTTTAGGTTCTGCAACACCCTCCGTTGAAAGTTATTATAACGCGAGAAAAGACAGGATAAAATATGTTTTCCTCGAAGAACGTTTTGGTAAGGTAACCCTTCCTGAATATGAATTAATTAATTTTAAAGAAGCCCAGGATTCCAAAAAGGTTTCCGGAAACTTTTCTTTGAGATTAATTGATGAATTAAAAAAAACAGTAGAGGAAAAAAATCAGGCAATTGTGCTTCATAACCGTCGCGGATATGCCAATGTAATAGAATGTGAAAGCTGCGGATATGTCAATTACTGCTCGAATTGTGATGTGGTGATGACCTATCACAAAGCGGCGAATGAGATGAAATGCCATTATTGCGGTCAAAGAGCTTCCAAGCCTAGGACCTGTCCGAAATGTCATTCTGAAAATCTGAATGAAAGAGGAGTGGGGGTTGAGCAGATTCATGAAGAAGTCTCCAAATTATTCCCTGAATATGAAGTTGACCGTATGGATGTGGATTCAATGCGGAAGAAATTTGCTTACGAGAAGTTATATGAAAAAATTGAAGATGGCGAAACCGATATTGTTGTTGGAACTCAGATGATCTCCAAAGGACTGGATTTTGATCATATTGAACTGGTTGCCATTCCTAAAGCGGATTCTTTATTGTATGTTCAGGATTTCAGAGCAGAGGAAAGGGCTTATCAACTTATTACGCAGGTTTCCGGCAGAGCGGGAAGAGTTTCAGGGAAAGGAAAGATCTTAATTCAGACTTTTAATCCGGATCATTCTGTTTTTCAGTTGATTAAAATGAATATTCCGGCTAAGGTTTATAAATATATTCTCACTGAGCGTCAGAAGTTTCATTATCCGCCTTTTACCAAGCTGATCATGATTGAGCTTAAACATCGTAGAGAGGATAAAGTGAATCGTGCGTCTCAGTTTTTAGGTTCGGTTTTAAGAAAATACCTTCCTGAAGACTGTGTATTAGGACCGGAGAAATCCCAAATTGCAAGACTTAATAATTTATACCAGTTTCAGATCTTACTTAAACTTCCAAGAGGGAAGAACTACGAAAAATTTAAAAAAATGGTTTTATTAAGTTTAAAAGAATTTGATGAAATCACTGCTTACCAAAGCATCAAAAAAGACGTTTTTGTTGATTTTTAACAAACTTTAACAAATTTTATAACGTTTTATTATACCTTAAAACTCTGATTAATAGCAATAATTTCTACATTTGATCGTTGCTTATATGTTTGGTTGTGCTTTTGGTTTTAACTCTGGTTATTCTGTGGCATCCAAATTGAGTAATAAAAAGAAAAATTAGATGGTAAAATTCAGAAAATATATTTCAGGTATTACGGTATTAGCTTCTGGTTTATTCCTCGCTCAGTCTACCGTTTCTACGGTTCTTTTTTCCCCCACATACGATAGTCAGAAATCCAGTTTGAATCTGCCTTCTCCTGCGGCGGCGATTGAAAAAACAATTCTCTCGCCAAAAGAACTGATAGATGTAAATCTAAATACAATGGTAACGGATCCTGTGTTGAAAAACGCCAACTGGGGATTCGTGGTATATGATCCTAAAACCAAAAAGATCATTTCTTCTTATAATGAAAATATGCCCTTAGTTCCGGCTTCCACTACAAAACTACTTACTACAGAGACTGCTCTGAATTTGTTGGGAGAAAACTATCGTTGGATGACACAGCTTGAATATTCGGGCCAGGTGGATGAAAACGGAGTTCTGAACGGGAATTTATACATTGTAGGAAGTGGAGATCCTTCTTTAGGAACCAATAAAGCAGGAGCGCTATCTTACAGAGAAATCATTTCAGATTTTGTAAGCGGGCTTTCACGTGAGGGGATAAAAAAAGTAAATGGTGATATCATCATTCAGACAGCGCTTTTCAAAGGTAATATTTCAAGACTTCCGGAAAATGTTGTATGGTTGGAAAATAACAATTACTATTTACCGGTAGGTACAACCCGCGAGATTAGTCCTGCAAACGAAAAGCTGATCGTAAAAAAGAATAATTTCTCAGCAGATAAAAAATTCTTCTACGTTTCTCCTTATGCCAATCAGATGGTATATGCAGAAAAATATGAAGGAGATGGCGTTTTAACCACAAAATTACCGGATGCACCGGCTTATCTTGCCAATTCATTCAGAACAACTTTAGTGAAAAGCGGAATTGCTGTAACAGGAAAAGTGACGCCAAAAATGACTGATGCATCTCCCGAAGCCAGGAAACTGGTTTCTGCTTATAAATCCCCTACATTGGCGGATATTATTTACTATACCAATCAGCACAGTGATAATTCGCTTGCAGAAGCATTGCTGAGAACGGTGGGCTTTTTCAAAAAAGGAGATCAGACGAGTGAAAGTGGAAGAGTTGTGGTGAAAGATCATCTTAAAGATATTTCATTTGATTCAGAAGGATTAAATTATATGGACGGAAGCGGATTGTCAAGAAGCAATACGGTAACTCCAATTGCTCAGGCAAAATATCTTACCTCTTTAATGAACGAAAAGTATTATGGTACTTATCTGACTTCATTACCGATTGGCGGACAATCCGGAACATTAAAAAGAATGTTTAATTTCACTGGGAACGGACAGGTTTTTGCCAAAACAGGAACACTGAACAAAGTAAAAACACTGGCAGGTTATATCAAGACTAATTCGGGAAGAACTTTGGTATTCTCACTTTTGGTAAATAACTATGCAGGATCTGTAGATATGGTGAAAAAAAGAATGGAGAAAATTATAGAACCGACTTTGGAACTTTAACTTATCCGTAAGAATAAATCTAAAAACCTTTTAATCTTTGATTAGAAGGTTTTTTTTATCTTTGATTTATAATAATTTACAATGAAACACTTTTATCTTCTGATATTAAGTATTGTTACTTTTCAGCAGATCTCTGCACAGCATGAAAACATTGAAATGAAATCGTTCCGGGCAAAGGAAATGAAATCGTTTACCAATAAAATGATCGCTTACAATACCAATCCCAATACCCTGAACTACGATCTTCAGTATCAGAGAATGGATGTGAGTCTCAATCCTTCAGTGTATATGATCTCTGGATCGGTAACTTCTCATTTTAAGCCGAATCAGAGTATGAGCAATATTTACTTTGATCTTTCCAATGCTTTAACGGTTTCTCAGGTAACCTATCACAATCAGAGTCTTCCCTTTCAGCAGCTAACAACAAAAGAAGTGAAAATTGATTTTCCAAACGCACTTCCAGCGAATGTATTAGACTCTCTTACGATTCAGTATTCCGGAACGCCACCAACAGCAAACAATGCTTTTTCAACAGGGTCTCAAGGTGGATCACCTATTCTTTCCACTTTAAGTGAACCTTACGGAGCTCAGGACTGGTTTCCGACCAAGCAAAGTATGAATGATAAAATCGAACAGTTTGATTTTAAAATAACAACACCCTCTCAGTACAATGTAGCTGCAAACGGGCTTTTAATGTCTGAAACGATACTTCCTCCCGGACAGAAATTAACGTTCTGGAGAACCATGTATCCTACTGCTGCATACCTTATTGCGCTTTCGATTACCAATTATGTGAAGATTACTGATACGATGGGAACTCCGCCATTTCCATTTATTAATTATGTATATCCGTCTACAGCCAATAATACTACCAGTATGGCTAATATTAACTGGACCAAGCAGATCATGAATACTTTTGAAACCTATTTCGGGCCTTATCCTTTCAGAAATGAAAAGTACGGACATATGGAGTTTGAATACGGAGGTGGAATGGAACATCAGACCATGTCATCAATGGGAGGTTGGGATAAAGGACTTATTGCTCACGAACTGGCTCACCAATGGTTTGGAGATAAAGTGACCTGCGGCGCATGGAACGATATATGGCTTAATGAAGGTTTTGCAACATTTGGGGCACATTTGGCCAATGAAAAATTACTGATGACCAATACCGAGTTTATGAATTTCTTGTTATCAGAAAAAAACTATATCACAAGTCTTCCTGATGGAAGTGTATATGTTGCAGATGCTAATTTGAATAATATCAATGCTATTTTCAACGGAAGGCTGTCTTATTCCAAAGGTGGATATGTGGTGAGAATGATGAAATGGGTTCTGGGAGAAACCGCTTTTTATCAAGCTTTAAAGGATTATCATGCAAGACCGGCCTTAGCTTATAATTATGTAAGAACTGTTGATCTTAAAAACTCTATTTTACAGTCTACAGGAAAAGACCTTACAGAATTTTTCAACGACTGGATTTATGGACAAGGTTATCCGACTTATGATATCCGATGGAAGCAAACAGGCAATCAGATTACTTTTAAAGCTTCTCAAACTCAAAGTAATTCTTCAGTAAGTTTTTATGAAATGCCTTTACCTATAAAGGTAACCGGAACCGGCGGACAGATTGCTTATTTTGCTTTAGATAATACCGTAAATAACCAATATTTTACACAGGCAGTAACTTTCCCTGTAAGTACTGTAGAGTTTAATTATGAATACCAGATCATTGAGAAAAATTCAACAGTAGCCCAGGACAATACTTTGAGTACTTCGGATATTAACAAGGATGAATTTGCATTGTATCCAAATCCTGCAAAAAATGAAATCAATATAAAAGGAATTGACAGAGCTACAGATTTCTCTATCTATTATATTGATGGAAAATTAGTAAGAAAAGAGCTGTACCAACCCGGAAAAGCTATAAATATTTCTGAATTGATTCCCGGAACTTATATATTTAAAATAAAAGATAAGAACATAAAATTCTTAAAGAAATAAAAATGAAAACCTTCAGAAGCTCTGAAGGTTTTTCTTTAATAAAGATTAATTAAAAGAGATAGGATAGAAAGAATACGTTGGTCTTTCCGCTGAAAGAATAAGATAAATTAATTCCATAATATGTTTATTTAAAGATTAATATATTTAGATCTGGAAATTTTTCTGCTTTTTAATTGCTCTGTTAGCTTTTCTAATGGCTTTTCTTACTTTGAAATCGAACCATCTTTCTTTGAACAGATTTCGCATAGCATTATCAAAATGTCTTATCAGAACAAGATTTTTAAAGCCTCTCCATTTTTCCAGCCAGCTTGAAGGTAAAGCTCTGATGGAAACAGAATATCCTTCCGTTTCATATTGGATATAATGCCACCATCCGGAAGGAATGTAAAGCGTTTCGCCGGGACTGATGACTACTTCATACCCATCTATGTATTTCAAACCCGGGAATTCCTGATAATCCGGTTCTTTGATGTTGGTAATCGAATGAAAATTATAAGGAAGCTTATACAAGAGATCCGATTGTTCCCACGGGAAAAGCCAGATCTTTTTGATACCCTGAAACTGAGTAATGAAAACGTGCGACATGTCAATATCAACATGATTCCGGGTAATAGAACCCTCACCTCCAAAAAACATGAAAGGAAGCCATTTCAGAATTTTTCCTTTCGTAACATCATTGTATTGAATATCATTTTTAAGTTCAGGTTTAATGCTTAATAAATTAAAGAGAAAAAGACGGTGTTCAGTGGGAGAGGAGGTTATTAAATCGAGATAGTCAGAGAAAGTGCTTTGACCGATGGGCTTACTGGCCACTCTGTCTAACGATTCGATTTCACTTCCATAAATATTGACTTTATGATCGCCTGCGATTTCCTTAAAATAATCATAGTTCCATTTTTTGAAGGCCGGACTTTCAGGATCGACAAAATCTTTTAAAATCACAGGTTTTGCAGGTTTCAAGTAAGTTTTGAGAAAGTCTCCGGAGGATATATTTTCAATTTTTTGTATTGGTGATAATCGCATTTTACTGAATTTTAATGACAAATATAATTAATAGTCTACTAAAATTATAGACTATTAACGAAAATATTTGGATTTTATTTAGACACTTAGAATAAAAATGAGAAAAGCTATGAGTTTACCACGATTTTATTAAATTAGCACATCTTAAAAATTATTAGAAATGATCTCTAAAAAGTATCTTGAAAACTTACAGAAAGAACTACAGAATATTGATAACGACGGACTTTACAAAAGAGAAAGAATCATTACCTCTCAGCAGAGTGCAGAAATAGAAGCAAACGGAAAAAAGCTGCTGAACTTCTGTGCGAACAATTATTTGGGATTATCCAACAACCCGGAAGTGATGAAGGCTTCTCAGGATATGATTCAATCTCACGGTTACGGTATGTCTTCGGTACGTTTTATCTGCGGAACTCAGGATATTCACAAGCAGCTGGAACAAAAGATCGCTGACTTCTTAGGATTGGAAGATACGATTCTTTATGCAGCTTGTTTCGATGCAAACGGAGGTGTTTTTGAACCGTTATTTACAGAAGAAGATGCTATTATCTCTGATGAACTGAACCATGCATCCATTATTGACGGTGTTCGTCTGTGTAAAGCGGCAAGATACCGTTACAAAAACAATAATATGGAGGATCTGGAAGCTCAGTTAATCGCTGCTTCTGAAAAAAATCACCGTTTTAAAATTATTGTGACTGACGGAGTGTTCTCCATGGACGGAATTGTTGCAGACCTGAAAGGAGTTTGTGATTTAGCCGATAAATATGATGCTTTGGTAATGGTGGATGATTCTCACGCAACCGGTTTCATTGGGAAAACAGGTCGTGGAACTCATGAAGCTAATGAAGTGATGGGTAGAGTAGATATCATTACTTCTACATTAGGAAAAGCTCTTGGTGGTGCTTTAGGAGGATTTACTTCCGGTAAAAAAGAGATCATCGATATGTTGAGACAGCGTTCAAGACCGTATTTATTTTCAAACTCTTTGGCTCCGGGAATCGTGGGTGCAGCTTTGAAAGTATTGGATATGATCTCTGAAGACACTTCTCTTCGTGATAAAGTAATGGAAAATGCAGAATATTTCAGAGCAGAAATGAAGTCTAAAGGTTTCGATATTCCGGATGGAGATGCTGCCATCGTTCCGGTAATGCTTTATGACGCACCTTTGGCTCAGAAAATGGCTGAAAAACTGATGGATGAAGGAATTTATGTGATTGGATTCTTCTATCCTGTTGTACCGAAAGGAAAAGCGAGAATCAGAGTTCAGCTTTCTGCCGCTCATACCAGAGAACATTTGGATAAAGCAATTGCTGCTTTTGAGAAAGTAGGAAAGGAATTAGGAGTGATTTCTTAAGACAAAAATAAACTTATTCTACATTTGTAGAATAAAACAGGATTTCTTATATTTACAGAAATCCTGTTTTTTTATGAAAAAAATATTTATTGCTGTAGTATTGTCACTATTTGCAATTTCCTGCCAGACGAAGATGAATCAATATATAAAAGTGAGCAAAAACGCTCAGAAAAGGCATGGTAAATGGAAAGAAGAATATTCTACCAATGAAGGAATCCTTGTTGCTGTCGGTAAATATAACAAAGGAGAAAAAGTAGGAGTCTGGAAAACGTATTTTGAAGATAAGCTTTATCAAAAGGAAAGCATCCGAAAAGATATTACAAAAATCAAGAGATACTTCCCAACCGGAACCATCATGGAAAAAGGACAGACCAAACTTGAAATTTCTCAGCATGAACGGCATTGGTTTTATTCCGGAGACTGGAAATATTATGACGATAAAGGAAATCTTCTATATACCAAGAAATATTACAAAGGAAGTAAAGCAGACAGCATTCCCGCAATAAAAAAACAATAAATACTTGTAAAGACCGTTTTTTTCAAAATGATATAGCAAGCTTAGTCCGAATTTTTTAGATTAAATTCTCTTTTTTTCCGAAATAAACTATCTTTGCAAACAAATTTTTAGGATGCTGTATACCATCATCAAAGCTTTGCATATTATCTTCATGGTAAGCTATTTTGCGGGAATTTTTTATCTCGTGAGAATTTTCGTTTACTATAAAGATACTGATGCGTTTGCCGAAGATAAAAAGAAGATTTTAAGAGAACAATATACCTTCATGGCACGCAGGCTTTGGAATATCATTACGGTTCCGGCAGGAGTGATCATGGCGATTTGCGGACTGGTGATGATCTTCTTAAATACCGGATTAATGAAAATGCCGTGGTTCCATTTAAAGCTTACTTTCCTGATCGGTTTGGCAATTTACCATTACTGGTGCTGGAAAAAAGTTTTGAAACTGAAAGAACTTAACGGGAATACTTTAGAAACGGCGAATATCAAATTACGACAAGCTAACGAAATCGCAACCTTTATTTTATTTCTGGTGGTTTTTACGGTAATCTTAAAATCGATGGTCATTGAATACTGGTGGCAATTAATTACAGGATTTTTCGTTCTGGTATTCCTGATCATGATGACGGTAAAACTGGTTAATAAAAGTAAAAAGTAAAAAGATACAAGTAAAAAGCGGAGTAAAGTCAATGTATACTTCTTAAATAATGAACATACATCTGACTTTTAACATAAAACTTCTAACTAATATATGATTGCAATTTTTAAAAAGGAACTTTGGAGCTATTTTGGGAATTGGAGTGCATGGATTATCATTGCAGCTTTCAGTTTGGTAGCAACATTGTTTTTGTTTTTTTTCGAGAATGATTCCAATATTTTTGATATCGGATTGGCTTCTTTACAAAGCTATTTCGTTTTAGTGCCTTGGTTATTAATGTTCATTATTCCGGCACTATCCATGAAAACCTTTGCAGAAGAGCAGCAGACGGGGACCTTAAACTGGCTGTTTTCTCAGCCCTTGAAAGTTTCGGATCTGGTTCTTGGAAAATTTTTATCAGTTTGGGTAGTTGGGATTTTATGTCTTATTCCATCACTCATTTACCTTTATACAGTCTATGTTTTAGGAGTTCCGGAAGGGAATATCGATTTAGGAATGACGTTCGGAAGTTATTTCGGAATGGTTATTCTGATTGCGGCTTTTTCGGGAGTCGGAATTTTGGCTTCTTCGCTTTCTCAAAATCAGATCATGGCTTATTTGTTAGGTGTTTTTATGTGTTTTATCATGTATTTTGGGATCGAACAGTTAGCAAGTTATAAACTATTGGGAGGAGCAGATTTTATATTGCAGAATATTGGTTTTTATCAACATTTCTTAGGATTCACAAGAGGTCTTATTGATTTTAAAGATGTTGCTTATTTTGTTTTAATTATCGGAGTTACCTTAGTTTTGTCCAACCATTTTATCAATAAAAAGAAGTAGAATTATGAAGAAGATACCATTCAAGTCACCATTCGGAATTTTACTGTTTGTTATTTTGCCGTTGGTTGTTATTCTTGCCATTTCAGGAATCAGATTAGACTTAACAAAAGAAAAAAGATATACACTTTCCGATAATACGGTCAAGGTTTTAGAATCGATCAACAAACCGGTCATGGTAGATGTTTATCTGGAGGGAGATTTCCCTGCAAGCTTCAAGCAGTTACAGAGCGAAACGAAATTTATGCTGGAGGAATTCAGAAAAATTAATCCAAAAATCGACTTCAAATTCATTGACCCGATTAAAAGTAAAATTTCTCAAGATACCTTGATGGCCATGGGAATGCAGCCTTCTGTACTTCCTGATGTGAAAGATGGTAAAGTATCCCAGATTTACTTATTTCCTTATGCGGTTGTGAAATACAAAGGAAGAGGAGTTTCCATTCCATTAGTCGTTCAGCAGAACGGGATTGATGCAGATCAGCAACTGACGAAATCAATTGAGAATTTAGAATACAATCTGGTTTCAAACATCAAAAATATCGCAGTTGACAAAAGAAAGAAGATCGGGATTTTAGTCAATCAGGATGAATTGAGCCCGGAAGAATTCCAGGGATTCATGCACCTGGCAACAGAAAATTATGATGCAGGTCCGATTATTCCTAAAAATCAGACTGAACTGACATTGGCGGATGTTCCGATATTAAAGCAGATGAATGCTTTGGTGATTGCAAAACCTAGAAAAGCTTTCACAGACGGTGAAAAAGTAATTCTTGACCAGTACATTATGAACGGCGGAAAAACGTTGTGGATGATCGATGCCGTAAACGCTGAAATGGATACGTTGACAAGGTCTAAAAAAGTAATGCCTTTCCCGGTAGACGTTAATATGACGGACTTTTTCTTCAACTACGGGATCAGAATCAATCCGGCGCTGGTAAAAGATGTGAAGAAATTTGCCTTATTAAGACTGGTAACAGGAGAGGTAGGAGGAAATCCTCAGTATACAAGTCTTCCCTGGCCTTATTTTCCGTTAGGAATTGCTGAAAAGAATGATCCGATCACCAAAAATATCAATCCGGTGAAATTTGAATTCCCTACATCGATCGATACATTGGGCGGAAGAAAAAATATCAAAACAAAAGTTCTTTTTGAATCGAGTGAAAGAACCTTATTGAAACAGGTTCCGAATTATGTTGACCTGAAAGAAATTGCAAGTGTAGACAGTCTTGGACAAATGGAAAAACCAAGTACTCCGAAGATCTACGCAGTGGCTCTGGAAGGGAAATTTAATTCTGCATACGCTTCAAGAGTTGAAAGGAAATCTTACCCTGGCTTTAAAGGAACAAGCCCGGAAAATAAAATGATCGTAATTGCAGACGGAGATGTGGGAAGAAATAAGGTAATCAAAGGTCAGCCTTTACCTTTAGGAGTAGATATGCTCACCAATGAACAGTTCGGAAACGAGCAGTTCTTAAGAAACGCTCTCGATTATCTTCTGGACGACAGCAATCTGATGGAACTAAGAAACAGAAACATCGAAGAACGTCTTATGGACCGACAGAGAATTACAGAAGAGAAAAACAACTGGCAATGGTTCAATTTGCTGCTTCCTTTGGTTATTATTGGTGCTTTAGGGGGATTGTTCTTCTGGTTGAGAAAGAAGAAGTTTGGATAGAAAATAGAAAAAGAGAAGCTGAAAAGCTTCTCTTTTTCTATTTAAATACCATTTTTATCTTCTTTAGTTTTTTAAATACTTAATTTTTAATCAATTAAGATTGTTTAAAATAATAAAAGAAATTTACTTTTTAAATTTAAAAACACTATTTGGTATACTAAATAAGAATTCAGTATATTTTTGATTAGGTGTTAATTCTAATAAATTTCTTAGTTCTCTTCCAGCTCTTGTAAAGTCAATTATTTTAACACCATTACCACCAAAATCGATTTCAAATTTTTGACCTGCATAATCAGCTTCTATTAAAGTATCATTTTTTGATTTAATTTGAACATTAATTGAATTTATAGATCTAATTAGACCTAGCCCTTCTAATTCTAATTGTTCATCAATGGTGATATCATATTCTGTCAATTCTCCATATTGAACAAAAAAACTATCGGCTTTAGGGTGTATGACAAATGTAAAATTACCTGTACAAATTGATAAATTACATAGTTTTACAAAACTATTTCCAATATCAATGTTAATACTGGATATTAATTGTAGTGTTGTAGGGCTTATACTTTTAGGATTTGTAACTTCTGCTGCTAATATTTTACCGAAAATAAATTTCAAATTCTCATTGGATTTTGTTTCTGCAACATTCCAAAAAACTTCAAGCCAATCTTCATCAATTGTATTTTGATTTGTTTCTTTTATTACCTGTTTTGGAAGTTCTTGAATAAATTTTGTTGCAATATCTTCTCTATTATTTTGGCAATTTATTATTTTTTCTGCATAATAATTTAATGCTCTATTTGCTAAATCTGAGTTTGTTTTAAATAAATCAGATGCTTGTTTAGCAGCTTCAATTTGAATTAATTTATTGGCTTCCGTTTTTGATCTAATACCTTCTGCTTTTGATTCAAAAAATGCAGTTGGCCAATCAAAACCAGCAATAATTAATTTTCCCACACCTTTTCCTAAAGCAAGTAAAATGTTATTTTTAATCCATCCTGGAAGAGGAATTTTATTTATATCTTCTAAAAATGTAATTAGTTTGTTTTCTTGCTCATTATTGTGTTTTATCATAATAACTTATTAATGTAAGGATTATTATATCCTTCAAAATTAATAAATTTTGATACAAAATGAATATATATTATACTGATA
>JBCNMJ010000047.1:0-26871 GCA_039594975.1 Chryseobacterium sp.
ACCTGGGAACAGGAACTGAATGAAATGGATGAATACGCCCAATTTACGAAAGAGGATGTTGTGACTTTTGCCAATGAATTCTTCAGGGAAAATTATGTAATTGTTTATAAAGAAAAAGGAACCAATGACAGGCTGATCAGAGTTGAAAATCCGGGAATAACCCCCGTGAAAATCAACCGTGAAAATCAATCTGAATTTTTACAGCAGATTCTGGAAGAAAAAACAGGAGATATCCAGCCTGAATTTATTGATTATCAGAAAGAAATTAAAACAGATGTAATTAAAGATAAAAAACTGAGCTTCGTTAAAAATAAGTATAATGATATTGCCCAGGTTCATTTCATTTTTCCTTTTGGAAGTGACAATGACCGCGATTTGGGAATTTCTACCCAGATCCTTCAATATTTGGGAACTGATCAGTTTTCGCCGGAAGATCTTAAAAAAGAATTTTTTAAAATCGGGATTTCCAATGATTTTAAAACGACCAATGATCAACTTTTAATTTCTTTAAGCGGATTGGAAGAAAATATTGAAAAAGGAATAGAGCTTCTTCAGCATTGGATGTATGAGGTAAAACCTGATCAGGAAATTTATGAACAATTCGTAGAAACTGTTTTAGAGAACAGAACGGCTGTAAAAAAAGATAAAAGCCGAATTATGACGGCCTTAACAAATTATACAAAACTGGGAGCGTTCTCCCGATTTACCGATATTATCTCGGAGAAAGAGCTTAAAAGTGCTGATGTTGAAGTATTTACCGACAGGCTGAAAAAGCTGTTCAAATTTCCTTACCAAATATTTTTCTATGGTAAAAATTTTGAAAATTTTACGGCTTATATCGAAAAATATATTGAGAACGCGACTCTTCAGATTTCGGAACCGAAACTATATCCGGAACCAGAAACAAGTGGGAATGTCTGCTTTATCAACTATGACATGGTGCAAATGGAGATGAGCAAAGTGGGACGAGGAAATCCTGTCAATATTAATAATTTTGGGAAAATCAATGTTTTTAACGAATATTTCGGGAGAGGATTATCATCCATCGTTTTTCAGGAAATACGTGAGAGTAAAAGCCTGGCTTATTCTGCCTATGTTTCTTATGCTCCTAATTCAGAATTGAATCACCCCGATTATATCACAACATATATCGGGACACAGCCGGACAAGTTACAGATTGCAGTAGATACCATGACGGAATTGATGAGTGAGCTTCCTGAAGTTCCCAGTCAGTTTGAAAATGCCCGGAATGCAGCGTTGAAACAGATTGCTTCCACAAGAATTACAAGAACCAATATTTTCTTTAATACTTTGCGACTGAAAAAGCTGGGAATTGATTACGACTTCAGAAAAGATATTTATTATCAGATTGAAAACCTGAAATTTAGTGATCTGAAAGAATTTTATCAGACCGCAATAAAACCGATTCATTTCAATACCGCTATTATCGGGAAAAAAGAAAACCTGAATATGGAAGCGGTAAATAAGATGGGAACATTCAAAGAAGTAAGTCTGAAAGATATTTTTGGACATTAAAAAATAAAAAACTGCTGAAATTTTCAGCAGTTTTTTTATAAGAAATAAGTCCCTTATTCTTATATTTTTCTTATTGTGACGGATTTAATTTTCCCGGTCTTTATATCTTTTAAAACAATGGTAAGTTCTTTTTCCTGAAAATCGGTTTCAGTTTTTATCAGCTCACAAAAATCTTTCTTGTGAAAGTCCAGGCTTCCAAACTGAAGAATTTCGTCTTCAAGATTTATTTCTTTTTCCAGGATTTTATCCCAGATGATTCCTACTACAAATTTTTTGTTTTTTATAGTAGGAGAAATACCCCATGTTTTTTCAGAAACTTTTGTTTTATCGATGTTCTCATAAGGCTCGAAATAAAATCTTTTTTTACGGTAATCTAAGGTAAACTTGCCGAATTGAAAGCTTTTAGATCCCATTCGGGATTCTTGACTTTCTGTAGTGGTAATCCGTATATTTTCAAATTTTTCATTATTGAGAATAAATTCAGGAGTTTCTAAAATATGCTGGCACTGTAGATCACTCATCCCATGAAATCCCCATGAATATGTTCCTTTACTTTCCGCAACGGTTGTGATGACATCGGTTTTTTCTTTTAAAAATTTGTAAGCATCCAAAGACATTTCATAAAAGCTTTCTGCACCGGAATCAAAAAGTATTTTGTCTGCAGCATCATTTTTTCCTTTTTTGAGAATTACATTAATAAAAGGATTGCTCTGGCTTGCAGATAAATCAAGCTTTTGATAAACCTCGGTTTTTAGGGATAAATTATCAGCATTATCTGTGATAATAATCTGATTGTTTCTGTCATCAAACTGTACAACAGAGTTACGCAGCATATTACTTCCAATGATTCCGTCAATACCAAAACATGTTAATATTTCGGTTGTTGCTTCCTGAAAAACAATTCCCTGACTATCTTTAAAATGTATTTCTCCCAATTGCAAATCAGGAAGACTGGTGATAATCATTTTTTCAGCCTTTCCGGAAGAATCATGTAAGTCTACATCACCTGCGGTTTTTAAATTTAATTCTTTAAAAAGCTTTTGAGAAATAGCAAAAGGAGCTCCTGTATCAAAAAGGAAATTGTAAATCTTGTCATTAATCTGAACTTTTACTATTAGTTTTCCTTTTATTTTTTCATAGGGAACTGTCTGATTGTATTTTTTGGGTAAAATTGTTCCCTGATTGAGATTGATTTTATTCTGCGCTAAAGTTGAACTTATAAGAAATGTCAGAAATACGATGCATAAAAGTTTTTTCATAGAATAAAAGTTGTTGATGCTAAAAATAAGCTATAAACTTAGAATGGATTATTTAATTTCTTTTGAAGAATTGTTTCTTCATATTTTGTGCTCTGACTTGGGGGATGAAATCTTCTCTTTCGCACAGTAAAATGAGAATCTCAATATTATCTTCAGTTGCTTTTTATATTCATATATTGGTAAAGAATAACTCAAATATATTAATTTTTCACATGATGAAGAGTTTTGTAAAACTAAAGTTTATCAAATCAAAAGGTCATGATTACTAATTGACAATAATAAAAAAATAAATCCTGGAAAAATCCAGGATTGTTATTTTACTTTACAACTTTCATTTCATCAATCAGCCATTTTGAATCGGCATATTTATCGATAATGAAAAGAATGTATTTCGTATCCACCATAATATTTCGGCTAAAGCGAGGGTCGTAATTGATGTCACTCATTGTTCCCTCCCACTGTCTGTCGAAATTCAGTCCAACCAGGTTTCCGTTGGCATCCAGAGCAGGGCTTCCTGAGTTTCCTCCCGTTGTGTGGTTGGTTGCCGTAAATCCTACCGGAACATCACCTGTTTTATCTTTATAAATTCCGAAGTCTTTTTTATTGTAAAGATCGATCAGTTTCTTAGGAACATCAAATTCATAATCTCCCGGAATATATTTTTCCATTACTCCTGCCAAATGCGTCTGGTAATTATAGGAAACCGCATCTCTCGGGCTGGATCCTTTTACTTTTCCATACGTAACACGTAGAGTGGAATTGGCATCCGGGAAGAATTTTCTGTCTTTATCGGTTTCCATTTGCTGAGCCATGAATGTTTTCTGTAGCTCATCAATTTTAGCCTGCAAAGAAGTAAACTGAGGATCTGCCGTTTTCATATATGTTTCCCTTAAAGTAACATAAATCTGATAGATAGGGTCCTTTTTCAGTGTTTTGATTAGTTTATCCTGATTAGAAAGGGCTTTTTCAATATCTTTAGAGGTAGAAGCTCCGTTTACTTCAGTTCTTCCTGTAATGATAGAATTTTTAGATGCTTCTTCAATACTCTGAATATTCTGAGCTTCATTCTTATACTTATCGAATCCTGCAGGTAAGAATTGCGGAGCCGTTTTATTAGCGTACAATGCTAACAGTTTTGCTGTAACCTTTGCATCTAACTCAGCACTGTAATCCTTATAAAATGAAGTTAATTTATTTTTGAAGGTGGTGGTTGCTTTTTCATCCATTCTTCCAGCTTCTACTGAAGTCACGTAGTTGTAGTAAAGACTAGCCAGCGTGAATGTTTCAGCATTTCTTATAACTTCCGTATAATAAGCGTTATTAAGTGCATAAGGAGCCTGGTCGTTGTACGATTTATTAAGCTGGTCTAATGTAGATTTGATCTCATGGTTTTTAGCCACCAAAGAACCTTCATACATTATTTTTTTCTCAACAGCATTAGATTTCTTTAATCCTTCAACTTCACCGATCCATTTTTTCCAGTAATTGGCTACAGAAGCATATTTTGATGCATATTTGATACGTGTGGCATCATCTGTACGCATTTTTTCATCTAACGTTTTTAATGCAACATCTCTTACTGCAATTTTTGCCGGATCGATTTCCTTCATGATCTTTTCCACAGCAATAGCCGGTAAGTATTCTGTTGTTCTTCCCGGGAATCCGAATACGAAAGTGAAATCATTCTCATTTTTATCCTTAATAGAGACCGGAAGATAGTGCTTCGGAACATAAGGAACATTATCTTTTGAATATTCTGCAGGTTTATTGTCCTTTCCAGCATAAATTCGGAACATTGAGAAATCTCCAGTATGTCTTGGCCAAACCCAGTTATCGGTATCGCTTCCGAATTTTCCGATACTTTGTGGCGGTGCTCCTACCAATCTAATGTCTTTATAAGTTTCAATAGTATAAGCGTAATATTTATTTCCGTAATACATGGACTTTACAGAAATAGACTGGTAAGGTTCTATTTTTTGAGAGTTTTTGTAAACTTCAATATTATTGGCAATTTTTTTTGAAAGCTCAGGTTCTGTAAGTTTGTCTGTGCCTTCAAGGATTTGTTGAGTAACTTCTTTGATGTCTACAATGAAATCCACCGTAACTCCTGGGTTAGGAAGTTCACCTTCCGGATTTTTAGCCCAGAAACCATTGGATAGAAGGTCGTTTTCCACGGTAGAATGAGCCTGTATTTGTCCGTATCCGCAGTGGTGATTGGTAAGAAGTAATCCTTTTGGAGAAATAATTTCAGCAGTACAGCCTCCGTTGAACTGTACCACGGCATCTTTAATGCTTGGTTTTTGAACATTGAATATATCTTTAGCAGAAATTTTCATCCCCAAATCTTTCATTTCCTTTTCATTAAGCTCTGTCGGGATCCACATTCCGCCGTATTGCTGGGCAATTACTAAAGAAAAACTAAAGAATGCCGAAGCAATGAGAATATTACGTTTTATCATTACAAAAAATTTTGCCTAAAAATACATAAAATTAATTTTTTACTAAAAGAAAAAGACCGCTTTTGGGGCAGTCTTATTATTTTACTTAAAATTGATAGGCAATTATGGTTTCATCTTCCCGGAGATCCTTCATCAAGGCTTCATGATTAATGTTTTTTCCGGTAAGAACCCAACTGGTAGCAAGATTGCCTTGCGTGTATTGCTGCTTTGACAGGATAAACTTTAAACTGTGTTTTTTGAAAAGCTCTTCACAATGGGCGATTTCTTTAGCATTGGTCACTGCAATTTTATATTCCCTTATTTTGTGCTGTCTGTCAATGAATTTTTCGAAATAAGTGAGAGAACTTAAAATCAATAATACCAAAACAGTTCCTAATAAAGAAAGGTAAACATATCCCGAACCTACCGCCATACCAATAGAAGCAGTTGCCCAGATTGTTGTCGCAGTAGTGATACCTTCAATTTTATTATCACCTTTAAAAATGACTCCTGCTCCTAAAAAACCGATTCCTGTAATGATATTAGCAGCTAATCGATCCGGATTCTGAACACCAATTTTAATGGATAGAATCGTAAAAAGGCATGAGCCGAAACAAACGAGAATGAAAGTTCGTAAACCTGCCGATTTATTGCGGTATTCTCTTTCGGCACCGATGCAAAGCCCCAGTAATACTGAAAAGAAAATCAGCAGAAGTTCGTTTTGGATGGAATGGTCTTTCAGGAAATCCATTTTAAATTTTTGTAAATTAAAGTTACAATAAATTGGAGTTTAAATCCAATTCAATTTTGAAGCCATTGTACAGGCTTCGGTTGTATTCGAAACACGCATTTTTTCAAGAATATTCTGTCGGTGTCGATTGACGGTATTGATGCTAATGAACAAAAGTTCGGCAATTTCTTTGCTTTTTTTTCCCTGTTGAATCATTTTTAGAATTTCCTTTTCGCGTACAGAAAGAAATGTCGAATTTTCGGCTTCTGTCTGATGGATAATTGTTCCGTTTGCAGTATTAATAATCATTCCGGTGTAAGAATCTGATTGGGAAAAATCAAAATGATAGAGACAAAGAGTTAATTCGGTATTGCAGTTTTCAGAATTTGAAAAATAAAACATTTTATGGATTAAAGATCTCTGATTTTGCCTTTCTGAAAGCCTTAATCTGCTGATTACACAATAATCTCTACGCTGTTCAAAGGGAATGGTTTTAATAAATTGAAAAAACTGCAGCTCCAAAATATGTTTTTGCAATACATCTTCAGAATTAAGCTGGTCAAATAATTCTTTTTCCCAAATGCTGTTAATCTCCTGAATATTTTTATCCCTGAAAATATTAATTTCATCGGCAAATTTTCCTGAATAAATATAACTTTTATTATTTTTCAAATCACTTAAAATAGCAATTCCGTTTTCGAGTTCTACAAAATTTTTTGCCATTTTCTGACAGCTTTCCAGCTGAATTTTTTCATTTTCAGTTGATGGAAAATCCTGTTGTAAAAGTTGGTCATTTAAGTCAGATTGAATATTCTTCATTTAAAAATGGTTATTTGTCAGTATTGATTAAAGTGTTTAAAGCGGTTAGATTTGTTGACTTATAATTGTAAAAATACAATGAATAATTTGAACGAAAAACAGAAAATGCTTTCCGGTGAATTATATGACGCAGGTGATGCCATTTTGGTTGCGGAAAGACAACAATGTAAAGATTTATGTTTCGAGTATAATCATCTTTTGCCTTCAAAAATTGAAGAAAGACAAAGCTTAATCAAGAAGCTTTTTGGAAGAACAACCGATAAATTCCTTGTCGAACAACCATTTTATTGCGATTACGGGTACAATATCGAGGTTGGCGAAAACTTTTATACCAATCACAATGTTGTTATTTTAGACTGTGCTAAAGTGACTTTCGGAGATAACGTTTTCATCGCTCCCAATTGTGGATTTTATACAGCGGGACATCCTTTGAATGTAGAGGAAAGAAACAAAGGTCTGGAAGATGCAAAACCTATTACGATTGGAAATAATGTTTGGATTGGTGGTGGTTGTACCATTCTTCCCGGTGTTGCAATTGGTGATAATACGGTGATTGGAGCGGGAAGTGTCGTTACAAAAGATATTCCTGCCAATGTTTTGGCTTTCGGAAATCCTTGTAAAGTCATTAGAGAAATTTAGTTTTTTCTCACGCAGATTATTTTGATTTAGCAGATTAAAAGATCAGCAAAATTAGTGTGAGTACATTTTAATATTTAAATAAAAATGAAAAAAATAATAGTTGCTTCTTTTACAGTTTTCTCCTTTTTTCAAGGGACTAAAGCACAGTCTTTAGAAAAAATGACTTGGTTTAATGAACCATCTGAATGGGAAATCAAAGACAAAAAACTAACAATGACAGTCACGCCACAAAGTGATTATTGGAGGATTTCACATTATGGTTTTACGGTTGATGATGCACCATTTTATTATTCCACTTACGGCGGAGAATTTGAAGCCAAAGTTAAAATTATCGGAGATTATAAAGCCCGTTTTGACCAGATGGGATTGATGTTGAGAGTTGATGAAGAAAATTATATAAAAGCCGGTGTTGAATTTGTTGACGGAAAATTCAATCTAAGTACCGTAGTTACTCATAAAACTAGTGATTGGAGCGTGATTGTTTTAGATAAAACACCATCTTTTGTTTGGATAAAAGCGGTTCGCAGATTAGATGCTGTGGAAATTTTCTATTCGTTTGACGACAAAGAATATGTGATGATGAGAAATGCTCATTTGCAGGATAATATTCCTGTAAAAGTTGGTTTCATGGCAGCAAGTCCTGATGGAAAAGGATTTAAGGCTACTTTTGAAAATTTTTCTGTAAAACATCTTCCTGATCAGCGAAGATTGGAATGGTTAAAGAATAATCAGTAAACATGAAAAACTCTCAGATAATATTTCTGAGAGTTTTATTTTTTACCTGCTCGCCACTGTATCTTATGCTCCACTGTGTTTCGCAAAAGGATGTCGTTTCGATCAGGGCTAGAATTTTCGATGTACTCAAAAATTTCTGCAAATTATATCTTAATTTCAACCTATTTTATCCAATCAGATCCAAAAACTGCTGTTCATCCAGGATTTCAATGGTTCCGATATCTTGGGCTTTTTTCAGTTTGCTTCCTGCCTTTTCGCCAACTACAAGATAATTAAGGTTTTTAGAAACGGCGGAAATGTTTTTTCCACCATGTTTTTCTACCATTTCTTCCGCTGATTCTCTGGTGAATAAGGATAATTTTCCGGTGAAAAGGAACGTTTTTCCTTCCAAAGCATTCGAAAGAACTTCATTGGTACTTTCTCCTTTTTCTAGCTGTACGCCATAGGATTTTAGTCTTTCGATCATTAAAATATTCTCAGAATTGTCAAAGAAATCTACGATACTTACTGCGATTTTTGTTCCGATATCTTCTACCTGACAAAGTTCTTCTACGGTAGCGCTCTTTAATTCTTCAATAGTCGGAAAATTCTTAACCAGTTTTTTAGCAACCGTTTCACCGACATGCTTTATTCCGATTCCATACAATACCTTTTCAAACGGAATTTCTTTTGATTTTTCAATTCCTGAAATGATATTCTGTGCAGATTTTTCAGCCATTCTTTCAAGCGGAAGAAGCTGTTCTTTGGTTAAAGTATAAAAGTCTGCAGGATTTTCAATAAGTTTTTCTCTGTAAAGCTGCTCGATAGTTTCGCTTCCCAAGTTCTCAATATTTAAGGCTTTTCTGGAAACATAATGAATCATCCTTCCCACAACCTGCGGCGGACAATGGAGCTCATTCGGACAAAAATGAATCGCCTGGTCTTCTATTTTTACAAGTTCGGTACCGCATTCCGGGCAGTGTTTGATGTATTCAATTTCCTTACTGTCATCGGTTCTTTTCTCAGTATTGACTCCTACAATTTTCGGAATAATTTCACCACCTTTTTCTACATAAACGAAATCGTTTTCATGGAGATCCAGCTTCTTGATAATATCTTCATTGTGCAGGGAAGCTCTTTTTACAATGGTTCCGGCCAATAAAACAGGTTTCAGATTGGCAACCGGAGTAATGGCTCCCGTTCTTCCAACTTGATAAGAAACGCTTTGTAATTCGGTTTCCACTTTTTCAGCCTTGAATTTATAAGCCATTGCCCAACGCGGAGATTTTGCGGTATATCCAAGTTGTCTCTGGTGCTTTAAAGAATTGACCTTTAGAACAATACCATCAATTTCGAAAGGTAGATTATGTCTTTCAACATCCCAAAAATTAATAAATTCCTTTACCTCGTCTAAAGTCGTGCACAGTTTTGCCTGTTGAGAAGTTTTGAATCCCCAGGATTTTGCCTTTTCCAGCAATTCCCAATGCGATTCGGCAGGAATATCTTCGGAAATAAACTGATATAAGACTGAAGAAAGTCCGCGTTTTCTCACTTCACCACTGTCCTGCATTTTTAAGCTTCCGCTGGCTGTATTTCTTGGATTCATGAACGGATCAAGCCCTTCTTCCTCACGTAATTTATTGATTTTATCAAAGTTTTTTCTGGTCAGATAAATTTCACCACGCATAAAGAAATGTTCAGGAAAATCACCTTTTAATTTCAAGGGAATATCCGAAATGGTACGGACATTTGCAGTAATTTCATCGCCCTGAAAACCATCTCCGCGAGTGACAGCTTGAGCTAATTTTCCGTTTTCATACAAAATAGAAATGGAAGCCCCGTCGTATTTAAGCTCTGCAACAAACTCTACCGGTTCATCAATGGCCTTGATAATTCTTTTCTCCCAGTCTTCAAGATCGTTGAAATCATAAGAATTGTCCAGAGAATACATTCTGAATTTATGCTGAACTGTCGGGAAAACCTTGGTAATTCCACCTCCGACACGTACGGTAGGAGAGCTTTCATCATAAAACTCAGGATATTTTGCTTCCAGATCACGAAGTTCTTCCAGCAGCATATCAAAATCAAAATCTGAAATTGTCGGAGTATCAAGAAGATAATAATTTTCATTATGTTGATGAAGTTCTTTACGAAGATCTTCTATTTTTTGTTGAATGTTTTCGGACATTGGATTTCTATCTTTTAAGCAAAAGTAATTAAAGTAATTGCATTTAAAAAATAGGAGAATTAAATATTCTGAGAAAATTAAAATCCATTAATATAACCTAACCTGTTGATTAAATAGCTGATAGAATGCCTGTTTACAATGGTTTAACATAATGTTATCATTTAATTGAAAAAATGTTAAGATTCTCTTAAACAGCTGGGGTTGAAGGTCGATATACCTTTGCACAGCTAATTTGATAAAATGAGAAAAGTAAAGATTGTATTGGGTTTATTGTTCTTGAGTTTCGGAACACTGGCGTATGCACAAACCACGCAGGCGTCGATTGTAGGAAAGGTAACTGGCGTTGGAAAAACAGCTCAGGAGAAAGTGAAAGTGACGATTATTAATGAATCTACGGGTTTTAAAACTGAAACCGAAACCAATTCAAAAGGGGAGTATATTTTCAAAGAAATTCCTTTAGGTGGACCTTATACGGTGATTGTAAATGATGAGAAAAGAGAAGGGTATACGGTAAATTTCGGAGATCAGGTGACGGTAAATATGGATTTGGCCAGTGAAAAAACAATCGAAGAAGTGGTTGTTGCCGGGAATCTTAAGAATAAGATCGGAAATCTTGGTGCCGCAACTGCAATTACCGCGAAGAATATTGGGATCTTACCGGTAAATGGAAGAAATTTTGCAAGCCTTACGGAACTGTCTCCTTTGAGCGGTAAAAATGGAAACTTATCCGGACAATTGAGTTCTTCCACCAATTTTACCATTGATGGAATGACGGCAAAAAACCCAACTTCTGCAGGAGCTACAACCAGTAGAAGTGGTGCTCCATTCTCCATTTCAATTGAAGCAGTGCGTGAATTTAAAATTACCACAAACCAGTATGATGTAACATTGGGAAGAAGCGGTGGTGGAACAGTAAGTGCGGTTACAAAATCAGGGACAAACAAATTTTCTGGAAGTGCCTGGGAATATTTGAGAACCAACTGGCTTTCCAGTCCGTATGATATTCGTGGAAATAAAAGAAATAATGATTTCTCAACTTCTCAGTTCGGTTTCTCATTGGGAGGTCCGATCATTAAAAATAAATTACACTTCTTCGCAGCATGGGATCATCAGCTGGATTCGAGACCGTTGATTATTGCAGATATCAAGTCAAATGAAGATGAAGCTAGATTCAATATTACCAACCAGACCCTTAATCAGTTCCTGAATATTGCCAGAGCAAAATATGGTGTTGGAAATACGCCGCAGTTCGGAACTTTTGATAAAGTACGAAACTCGGATACCGGGTTTTTACGTTTGGATTGGCAAATCAATGATAAACATTTGTTGACATTAAGAAACAACTTTACATATGATCTGAATAAAAATGGATTAGGGGACAATACGGCGATCAATTTCTTTGAGTCTTATGGAAATGACAAAAATCTGGATAACAGTTTATTATTGACATTAAGATCAAATTTAAAACCTAATTTAACCAATGAATTGAAGGCTCAGTATTTATATACTTTCCAGGATAGTTATCAGAATGATGAGTTAGGCCATCCGGTTCCCAGAGCTATAGTGGAAGGAGTAGCCTCAAAAATTTATGATAATAGTACGAAAACCACGAGTATTCAGATTGGTGGTCACCGATTTGGGCAGGAGAGTTTTAGAAATAATGTATTCCAGCTTGTAGACAATTTGTATTACAATACGGACAAAGTAAAATACACATTCGGAGCCGACTTAATGTATACAAAAGCAAGATCTGTTTATGGAAGTGAGGTAAATGGTAGATTTCATTATCAGGGAATTGATGCTTTTAATAACATGATCTCCAACAGGTATTACAGGGAAGTTCCTCTGCTGGATGATACTTCAGTAAAATCCAGCATCTGGAACGTTGGGGTATATGGACAATTTCAGACTAAAATTGCAACAGGTTTAGACTTTATGGGAGGCTTGAGGTTAGATTACGGAGGATATCCTAAAGCTGAATTCAATCAGAAACTGTATGATGAAATGGGTATCAGAACGGATAATAAAATTAAATCTTTTGTAATCCAGCCAAGATTCCAATTTGATTGGAATATTAATGAAGCAAATAAAGACTATGTGAAATTCGGAGCCGGGATTTTCTCATCTGATATCAATAATTACATGATTATTAATAATTTGGTGTTTGACGGGAAACATTTGGCAACTGTGGATGTAAATCCTTCTCAAATTGGGCTTACTCCGAATTTTATAGAGTATAGAAATGATTATAGCACTGTGCCTAGTTTAGCACAATATCAGCTTCCGACTATTAATTATACAGGTAAAGATGCTAAAATTCCGATTATATATAAGGCTAATTTCTCTTATACCCATTTCTTTAATGAAAGATTCAGAGCGGGAGTTGCCGGATATATGGCATTAGGAAGAAATAATTATTTCTATTATGATCGTAATATGGTGACAACTCCTTTCATTACTTTGGCTAACGAAGATGGAAGAGGGGTCTATGTTCCTGTAAGCGCCATTACAAACAATAGCAACAACACGGTAACCCTTAACTGGAAAGATGGAAGAATTAATAAAAATTTCGGAAGGGTTCTGGAATTGGTAAGTGATGGAAAGGTGAATCAGTTTTCATTTGTAGTAGACACAAGCTACCGTTATTGGAAAGACGGGGAAATTACAGCTAGTTATACCTGGTCTGATATTAAAGATAATACATCCTATAACGGAAATGTGGCGAACTCTGCCACTTTATCGACGCCGGTTCAGAGCGATCCAAGAGATTTGAGAATGACCTATTCGGATAACCAATTTAGAAATAAAGTAGTTATTTACGGAAACTCACCTACTATTGCAGGATTTACCTTAGGGATCAGATATTCAGGAATCGGAGGAACCCGTTTTTCTTTAACTGCGGGAGGGAATATTAATGGAGATTTCGTAGATTCTAACGACCTGGCTTATATTTTTCCAAATTTAACAGAGTCATTGCTTAATGATCCTGAAGTTGGAAAGGCATTAAAAAATTATATTACAGATTACAATAATAAAATTGCTGAAAGGAACGGAGGTAAAAACGGGTTTTATGGAGTTTGGGATGTAAGAGTGGTGAAGAAAATCAAATTTGAAAAAATTGGTGCATTTGAACTTTCTGTTGATATTTTCAACGTTGCGAATCTACTAAACAGAGAGTGGGGGGTAAACAAATCCTATACAAATATGGCTTTGTACAGAGCTACAAAATTCAATACCACAACCCAGCAGTTTGAGTACGTAAGAAATACAAACGGATTGGCTCCGCTATCAGGAAATCCTTATCAGATTCAGGTAGGAGCAAAGTATTCGTTTTAACAATTAAATATTACTTTTATCTAAAAGTTTCGAAGCTTTTTATATAAACTATCAAATTATATTATGAAAAAAATTATCTTAGGGTTAGCAGTTTTAAGTACAGTTGTAATGAAGGCACAAACCCAGATTATTGCACACAGAGGGTACTGGCAGACACAGCCGCCCACAACCGAAAATTCATTGAAATCATTGGAAAATGCTCAGCATCTGAAAATATATGGATCTGAGTTTGATGTAAGAATGACCAAAGATGGTGTTTTGGTAGTAAATCATGACGAGCATCACGGGAAAATGGAGATTTCAGAAACCGATTTTAAAGAACTGGAAACATTGAAATTGTCGAACGGAGAGAAGTTTCCGACCTTAAAAGACTATTTAAAGCAAGGAAAAAAAGACAAGTCATTAAAATTAATCGTAGAAATAAAGCCGGATAAAACCAAAGAAAAAGAAGATGAACTGACGGCAAAAACAATCAAGATGATTAAAGAGATGAAGCTTGAGTCTCAAAGTGAATTTATTTCTTTCAGCCTAAACATTTGCAAAGAAATCAAAAGACTTGAACCTACATTTAAAGTTCAGTATCTGAGAGGAGAATTATCTCCTGAACAGATTAAGAGCGAAGGATTGGACGGAATAGATTATCATTACAGTGTATTCCAAAAAAATCCTACATGGATTGCTGAGGCAAAAACATTAGGGTTAATTACCAATGCATGGACGGTGAATGATGTTGCTGTATATGATGAGCTGAAAAAACAAGGTATTGGTTTTATCACAACCAATATTCCTGATCAGTTAAAAGGAAAATAATAATTGTATCAGATGGTCTGTAATACAGCCTGTTTCTTTAGGAGACAGGCTTTTTTGATGATAAATGGAACTTGATTGTAAGAAGGAAAAATTTATTTTATCAGGAAAAGACAATAAAGTTAAGCAAATACAGTGCAGATTTGATATTAAAAATACTTAATTGTTTTAAGTCATTGATAAACAGTATTTTGTTTGTTTTTGTTAAAAATGAATTAATATTTGGTTTAATGATTCTTTAATAAATGTTAAAGCAGTGTTAAAACCCTTATGGGAAGGTCGTTATAATTTTGCGCAAACAAAAAGGATATGCGTAAAGAGACTCAAAAATTACTGGTTTTGTCACTGTTAGGATTAGTCAGTGTCAATCTGGCGGCTCAGCAAAAAGCAAAAAAAGATACTATTAAAAGCATTGATGAGGTGGTTGTAACAGCATTAGGGATTAAAAGACATGATAAATCTTTGGGATATGTTGCTACAAAAGTCGAAGGAGAAGAATTTACCAAAACTCAGAATAATAACTGGGCACAAGCTTTAGAAGGTAAAGTGGCCGGTTTGAAAATTCAGACAGCGGGATCGGGACCGTTGGGGACTTCAAAAATTACATTGAGAGGCGCAATTTCTATGAATCTGGATCAGAATGGCGCGCTTATCGTAGTAGATGGAGTGCCTTTAGGCGGAACCAGCACGAGTAATGGTAGTGATGCGTACGCAGCAGGATCAGGTGGAGATGTACCGGTAGATTTCGGAAACAATTTTAACAGTATCAATCTGGATGATATTGAGTCGGTAACGGTATTACAAGGAGCTTCTGCGGCAGCTTTATACGGTTCCAGAGGAGCAGGTGGTGCCATTATGATTACGACAAAATCAGGGAAAACTAAGAATGGAAAAGTAAATGTAACCTTTAATTCTTCATCCAGCTTTGATTCTGTTCTAAAATGGCCGGATTATCAGCATGAGTACGGACAGGGAACTTTGACGAAAAATTCTGCGGGACAATTCTATTATTCTTATGGTGCTTCAGCTGACGGAGTAAGTACAGGAGGAACGAGTAGTGCTTTCGGGCCTAAATTTAACGGGCAGTATTATTTTCAATATGACCCAACCATCGAGGGACAAAGCAAATCGAGACAGCTTTGGAAATCTTATGATAATAATGTGAAAGATTTTTGGCAGACGGGTAGCACCTATTCTAATACATTAGGAGTAGAAGCATCTAATCAAAATACTGCTTTCAGGACATCTTTAACGTATCAGAAAAATGAATGGATGATGCCTAATACGGGATTCGACCGCTTCAATTATGCATTGTCTTTGGACCATCAGCTGAACTCGAAGCTTAAAATAGTTGGAAAGTTTGCTTTCAATAGTACAAAAAGTGACAATCTTCCGGCAACAGGCTATAACAACCAGTCGATTTCGTATTTTATGATTTTCCAGAATCCGAATGTAGATTTGGCTTGGTATAAACCAGTTTGGAAGCAAGGGCAGTATCAGATCGCACAGATTCACCCTTTCAGTTCTTTTATTGATAACCCTTATCTTATTGCTTATGAAATGCTGAATGGTTTAGATAAAAAATTTATCAATAGCAATATCACTGCGACCTATAGCTTAACGAAACAATTTGATATAATGCTTCGTTCCGGGTTAGAAGTAACCAACGAAAAAAGAACAACCAAAAGACCTTGGAATTCCGCAAACTATGCTCAAGGATATTACAGAGAACAATATATCAAAAACTCCGAGTATAACACAGATTTATTACTTACTTACAAGAATAAATTTGGCAAATTAAACTATAATATTTCTGCCGGAGGAAATATAAGATACAACGAATACGTTCAAAACGATTATAAAGCAACCGGTCTTAGAGTAGCAGGTTTATATGAACTTACGAATGCTGTTTCCTTACAATCCTTATTTCCAATTCCAGGAGATAAAGAGATGAACAGTATTTACGGTTTGGTAAACTTAAACTATTATAATATTTGGTTTGTAGATGTAACGGCAAGAAATGACTGGAGTAGTGCTTTACCAAAAGAAAACAGGTCTTATTTTTATCCATCTGTAGCTACTTCATTTATTCTTTCCGATGCATTGAAATTAAAATCGAAATCATTTAATTATTGGAAATTAAGAGGTTCCTGGTCTCAGGTAGGGAATGATACAGAACCTTACAAACTTTATCAGTACTTCAATTCTAGTGGCTTTACAGGTGGGGCAGAAACCAACAATGTTTTGCTGAATGCCAATCTGAAACCGGAAATGAATACCAATATTGAAGCGGGGATGGATTTTGGATTCTTTAATAACCGTTTAAATTATATTGTAACCGTTTATCAAAATAATACCAAAAATCAGATTATCCCGGTACAAACGCTTGCAGAAAGTGGCTATACTCAGAGAATGATCAACGCTGGGGAAGTAAGAAACAGAGGTGTTGAAATGATGCTTAGTGCTATACCGGTAAAATCTAAAGATTTTTCTTGGAATGTTTCTGCTAACTGGTCTTTAAACAAAAACAAAATACTTTCACTTCCCGCTGAATTTCAGGGACAACCTTATACCATGTCAAGTGTCGGAGGGGTTTTATTTTACAATGCTGTTGTAGGAGGTTCTTTAGGAGATATGTATGGATATAAATTACAGAGATCTCCCGATGGCCAGGTAATTTACGGAGCAGATGGTCTTACTGCCAAGTCTACAGAAATAGAATATGTAGGAAATGCCTATGCTAAATGGAGAATTGGTTTACAAAACACTTTCAGGTATAAGAACTTTGCTGTGAGTTTCTCTATTGATGGGCAGTACGGTGGTAGAGCGTATTCACAATCTCACCACAAAATGTCTGAGCAGGGTAAACTTACCAATACTTTGATGGGAAGAGACAACCCGAATGGAATGATTGTAGGACAAGGTGTGGTACAGAATGCGAACGGAAGCTTTTCTCCAAATACAAAAGAAGTACTTCTTACCAGTTATTATGCAGATTATTACAGAAGAGCCAATATTGAGACGAACTCGTTCGATACCTCTTTCGTTAAACTAAGAGAAGCTAATATCACTTTTTATTTCCCTAAAGATTTAGTGAAATCGTTAAAAATGACAGATTTAAGCCTTTCTGTTTTTGGCAGAAACCTTTGGATGTGGACAAAATTCCCGCTTTTCGATCCTGAAGCTGCCACTTTAAACAATGGTTCTATCACTCCAGGTGCAGAAGTTGGGCAATTGCCAACAGCAAGAACGGTAGGAATTCAGCTTAATGTTAAATTTTAAAAACCAAGTCATAACAACCATAAAATCAACATAATGAAAAATATAATATTTAAAATTTTTGGTCTTTTTGCAATAGCCTGTACATTGGTTTCTTGTGATAGGAACTTTGAAGAAATAAATACAGATACCAGTAAGTTATATAATCCTACTGCAGGAAGCCTGCTTGCCCCGGTACAGTATAATATGGCTTCAGCAGGATATATGAGGGCGAATGATTTTACTTTTGATATCATGCAGGAAGCTATTGATTTTCCTAATGAATCGGTAACCAACGTAAGCCGCTACTATATCAGTGAATCTACAGGAACAGGTTATTGGAACAATTCTTATAAATGGCTGAAACAGGTAAGAGATATTTACAATCTTGCTACAGCGCAAAATAACAAAAACTATCAGGCAATTGCTATGGTGATGAATGCCTGGTTGTATGCCAATCTTACCGATACTTTCGGAGATATTCCTTTTTCTGAAGCATCACAGCTTGCCGAAGGAATCAGCCAGCCAAAATTTGATAAACAAAAAGATATTTACATAAAACTTCTTGATGATTTAAAAACAGCAAATTCACTTTTTGTAACCACTGCAACTCTTACAGATACCGATTTGTTTTACAACGCCAATAACGATGTAAATGGAATTTTAAAATGGAAAAAGTTCTGTAACTCACTTTCTTTAAGACTTTTGACAAGAATCTTGAAAAAAAACGGAGAGATTAATGTGTATCAGAGAATAAATGAAATTGTAAATAATCCTACAACATATCCCATCTTTACTGCAAATTCAGATAGCGCAGTGCTTGGAATTACAGGAATTGAACCTCTGAGTGCTCCTATTGCGAGATATCAGGATTTTACCACAGGACGTGCTGCCGGAGAATTTTTTATAAATACTCTTAAGAACAACTCAGCCACTGACCCAAGATTAGCCAGGTTTTTTTCTACAGCAAAAGACCTTGCAACTAACGCCAGTTTAGGGTATAAAGGAGCTCCTGTAGGATATGCAGCAGGAACCACTTTTAGTTATCAGCCTTCTAATGTGAGCGCTACCAACTTGGCAATTGCACCGTTTAATATTTTTATTATGCATTATTCTGAATTACAGTTTATCCTTGCAGAATTAGCGTTTAAGGGAATTATCACAGGAAATGCACAAACTTATTACGAAAAAGGAGTCCAGTCTGCTATCGAGCAATGGGGACTTACCATGCCTGCAGGATATTTAACAGGAGCTAATGTTACATATAACAATACATTAGAAAGAATTATGATTCAGAAGTACCTTGCTCTTTTCTTCGTGGATGGACAGCAGTGGTTTGAGCAAAGAAGAACGGGTTACCCGGTAATGCCTAATAACGGAGGATTGCTTAATGATGGTAAAATGCCACAGAGACTTTTATATCCACCACTGACAAAGGTATTAAACACCGAAAATTATCAATCAGCAGTTCAGTCTATCGGTGGGGACAATATTAATGTAGTTAACTGGTGGAATCAATAAACTTTTAAGAAGAATAAAAATGAACATAAAACTTATAATGCCTTGTCTGTTAATTTCAGCGATGGCACTTTCACAAGCTTCTGTTTCGGGATATGTGTATGAAGATATCAACAAAAATCAGAAGAAAGAAAACAAAGAAAAAGGAATTGAAGGGGTAGCGGTTTCCAATGGAGAGCAGGTTGTTTTAACTGATAAAAATGGAAGATACAGCTTACCGGTTCAGGAAGGGCAAACTATTTTCGTGATAAAACCTTCCGGGTATATGACTCCAGTAAATGAAAATAATTTGCCTCAATATTACTATCAGTACAAACCGAAAGGTTCGCCCACAGATTTTAAATATAAAGGTTCTGCTCCTACAGGAGAACTTCCGAAAGAAATTAATTTTGCTTTAAACAAGCAGAATGAAAGCAGAAATTTTGATATTTTGGTTTTCGGAGATCCGCAGCCTTATACCGAAAAGCAGTTGGATTATTTTAAAAGAGCTATTGTAAATGAGGTTAAAACTACCAAGAAAAACGCAGTATTGGGAATCAGTTTAGGAGATTTGGTAGGAGATAATCTAAGTCTACAAAAGCCTTATGCAGAGGTAATGAAAGAAATCGGGTTGCCTTGGTATAATGTGATGGGAAACCATGATATGAATTATGAAACCAAAGAAGACAGGCTTTCAGATGAAACCTTTGAATCAAATTTCGGACCTGCCAATTATTCTTTCAATTATGGAAACGTTCACTTCATTGTTTTAGATGACATTTTATATCCGGATCCGAGAGACGGAAAAGGATATTGGGGTGGTTTCCGTGAAGACCAGTTGAAATTTGTTGAAAACGATTTAAAGCTGGTAGATAAAAACAAACTGATTGTGGTTTCTTTCCATATTCCGCTAGAGCATAAAAATGAAGATAATTTCAGAAACTCAGACCGTCAGAAATTATTTGATTATTTGACGCCTTTTCAAAATGCATTGGTTCTGTCGGCACATACACACATTCAGCAACAGCTTTTTTACGGAAAAGCAGCAGGTTGGAACGGTTCAAAAGACCTTCATGAGTACAATGTAGGAACAACTTGCGGAGATTGGTGGTCAGGAACTTCAGATGACTTGGGATTACCAACCTCAACCATGAGAGATGGTACGGCAAAAGGATATTCTTTTATCAGTTTCAATGATAATCAATATAAAGTTAAATACAAAACAGCCGGGAAACCGGAAGATTTTCAGATTAATCTATACGTTCCGAAGGTGATTCCTTACCCGTCAAAAACTTCTGCAAAAATCTTAGCCAATTTCTTCATGGGAAGCAAAAAAGATAAAGTAGAATACAGGTTTGACGATGAAAAATGGGAATCGATGGATTATGATGAAACCGTAGACCCGAATTTTGTAATGTCGGTGTTCAAATGGGATACTACACAGAATATTTTCCCGGGAAGAAGACCTTCCAATCCGGAAATCTCAAAACACATCTGGACAGGAGATTTCTCTAAAAAGCTTTCTTTAGGAAAACATAAGGTTGAGGTAAGAGCGACGGATATGTATGGAAATCAGTTCTCAACATCACAGGAATTTGAGGTTCAAAACTCAATTCTTATTCCTTAGTTTTTCAATTTTTACTATACTTTCAAATGAAGCCGGCCCTTTTAGGGCCGGTTTTGCTTTTTAATTACGAAGTTATAGCAGGGAATGTCATGCTGAGCTTGCCGAAGCATCTCATATATGAATACGTATAAAATTTAGGTTTCATCAACATTATCAAGATCATCTTTCGTAAATTTGCTTACACGAATAAAATACTATTTAATATGAATATAAGCGGAAAAAATGCCATCATTACAGGTGGAGGAAGAGGATTGGGAAAAGCGGTAGCATTAGCATTGGCGAATGAAGGAGTGAACGTAGGAATTACAGGAAGAAATGAAGAAAACCTTAAAAATACGGTAGAAGAAATTAAAAATATCGGGGTAAATGCAGCGTATGCCATTTTTTCTGTCGATAACGAGGCTGAAGTAAAATCAGGAATTGAATCTTTGGCAGAACAATTGGGCGGAGTAGATATTTTGATTAATAATGCAGGAATCGGAGATTTCGGTTCTATCGAAGAAATGCCCTCTGAAACCTGGGAACAGGTGATTAAAACCAATCTTTTCGGAGTATATTATGCTGCAAAAGCAGTTCACCCGTTCCTGAAAGCAAAAGGAGAAGGAGATATCGTTAACGTAGCATCTACAGCAGGTTTGAAAGGCGGACCGAATATGTCAGCTTATGCAGCTTCAAAAGCAGCAGTGGTTTCATTATCACAATCGATGATGGCAGAATGGAGAAAGCAAAACATCCGTGTAATTACTCTTACGCCGAGTACAATTGCTTCTGATATGTCTATCCAGGGAGGCCTTACAGATGGAAATCCTGATAAAGTGCTTCAGCCGGAAGATTTCGCAGAATGGGTAAGAGATATTCTGAAAATGAACAGAAGAGCATTAATTGCAAATGGGTCCATTTTCTCTACCAATCCATAATGTAGAAGTTAGAAATAAGATATTAGTTTTTGAACAATTATGTAAAAGCGGACTTCGGTTCGCTTTTTATATTTCCTGCCTGTCATTCTGAACGAAGCAAAGCGCAGTGAAGAATCTGCTGTAAGACACTATCCATAATACAACATAGCTTTAATCTTAAGAACTTAATTACAATTTAATGGTTTATTTTTCACACACCTTGTCATTCTGAATGCAGTGAAGAATCTCAAATAAAATCAAAAGATTCTTCACTGCGTTCAGAATGACAAAATTCCTTCGCTGAGTGAAACGCCCTTGCGGACGAAAAATAGTCTGAATACTTTCAAAAAAACTTAGCGTTCTTAGCGTTTCAAATAACAAACACTTCAACCCCGCTCAATATAACACAGCTTATTAAACTCTCCCATTAATTCGCTATTTTTGCAACAAATTATTCACATGCAAAATTATTTAGAATTCGATTTTAAAATTTCTCCGCTTCAGCCTTGGAATGAAATATTAATGGCAGAATTGATCGAGATAGGTTTCGACAGTTTCACGGAAGAACTGGAAGGGATTTTAGGATATATTCAGAAAGACTTATTCAATGAAGAAGATTTGAAGGCGCTTCCCCTTTTTCAGAATGAAGAAGTGAAGATAGAATACACTTTTCAGGAAATGCCGAATATCAACTGGAATGAAGAATGGGAAAAGAATTTCGAGCCGATCAATATTGATGATAAAGTACTGATCAGAGCAGAATTCCATGAATCTGTTCCCGGAATGCATGAAATTATTATCCAGCCCAAAATGTCTTTCGGAACAGGGCATCATCCTACGACCCATTTGATGATCCAGCAAATGATGGATATCGATTTCAATGGCAAAAAAGTTTTGGATATGGGATGCGGAACCTCTGTATTGGCAATTTATGCAAAACAAATAGGAGCAGGAGAAACAAAAGCGATTGATATTGACGAATGGTCTGTAGAAAATTCAAAAGAAAATGCTGTAAGAAATAATGTAGAGTTAGATATCGAATTGGGAACTGCTGAAAATTTAGGCAAAGAAAATTATGATATTATTCTGGCCAACATCAACAGAAATATCCTTATTTCGGACATTCCGACTTATGTTTCAGTTCTGAATGAAGGAGGAAAATTATTACTTTCCGGATTATGTTTCTTTGATGTCGATGATATTCTGGAAGTTTGCAAAGAAAATGGCTTAGAACTTAAAAAACAGCTTCAAAGAGAAGAATGGGTCAGTTTACTGCTTGAAAAATAATCGCACTTAATATTAATATGAAAACCTTATTCACTGTTTTATTTTTATTCATTATTCAGATTTTTTCCGCACAGGAAGAAGATTACGAATATGCCAACGGAGTTTTCCATTTTGAAGAAAATAAAACACAGAAAATATTCACGGATTGGACAAGAATCCGGCAGTCTCCCAATACCAATGCTCAGATTCTGGATTCTTTGCAGACGAATCAGCCGATTGTAATTCTTAAAAAAGAAGAAACTATTCTGAAGTTGGGAGAAAGAAGAGCCAATTGGTATAAAATTTCTTATCAAAAAGGGGATAAAATCTCTGAAGGCTATGTTTGGGGTGGAAACCTTTGTGTGGGCTACAGAAATAAAAACGGCTATGATTTTCTTTTTGGCTTAACGAAAACAGTCAATAAAAAAGACAAACAGTCTCCCGAAATAACGATCCAGCAAAATATTGCAGCGATAAAAGTATTGGAAGGAAATACTTTGATTGATGAGGTTTCTTTCGAGACGGGTTCAGGTGAAAGCCTGAGTTTTGGGACATTTACTATTGAAAGCAATCATAAGTTGCAAAACGTGGAACTGACATTAAAAGCAACTGTTTCCGGTGAAGCATGTGGAATTCCGAGTTATGACCAATATGTTTTGTTTAAAGATAAAAAGCTGATTGTTCTTCCTCAGCTTATGAATGTTGGAGATGCCGATGTATATTATCACAGCGAAGAATTTGTTTTCCCGAATGATAAAGGCGGAATTCCAAATGCTTTTATTTTTAAAATGGAAGAAATGGAAAAGGATGATAGAGATCGTGAAAAGAAAAAAAGAGCATCAAAGACTTACCTTTGGGACGGGAATTCTTATAAATTGAAATAGAATTTAATGATAAACTGAAACCACTGTATATTTACGGTGGTTTTTATTTTAATTGTATAGAATTTATACTCTTTAAAAAATTTAAGTAAACTATTTTGTTTATTTAAATGCAGTTTTTATGAATATACAATATTTAAATTTGGATGCTGTATTTGATAAGTAATCCATATAATAGACGATCAAGAAAATAAATAAAAAGATTGTGAAATGACCGATGTATTTAAAAGTTATCTATCTTCAACAGGAGAACTATCAGCTGAGGAAATCAACTTCTCTGCGCAGTTTTTCAAACCGGTGCGCTTAAAAAAAAGCGATTTTTTTATTCGTGAGGGTGAAATATGCCGGTATGTTGGATTTATCACCAGTGGAGCTGTAAAAGCATATGCTGCCGATAAAGAAGGAAAGGAAAATATAACCTGCTTCAAGTTTGAAAATGAATTTGTCACTTCATTTCAGGAATTTGTGGCGCAGGAAAAATCGAGGAGGAGTATCAGAACTATAGAAGATAGCATGATCCATGCAATAAGCTACGTGGACTATCAACATTTGCTTGGTCAGGTTATTGCCTGGAACGGAGTGATAAAATCGGTGATAGAGCAGGAGTATAGCCAAAAAGAGCGTTATTTGCTGAATTACAATAATAAATCCGCTGTGGATAAATACCGTCATATTCTCGCTAGCGAACCGCTGCTCGTTCAGCGTGTAGCTACACAGGATCTGGCATCGTACCTGGGCATTACGCAGCGATCGCTTACAAGGGCGAAAGGACAAATACATAGGCCCAATGCATTATAGGACAAATGTCCTTATTCGATCCGGATCATCGAAGTAGATTTGCACAAAAAAATATGTTACGTCAAATTGCTCCTGAAGTGTTCCAGATTCCCCTGATGCCACGAAACAGTATTAATTGTTATATTATCGAAGGTGTATTGGTAGATTCCGGAATACGCAGTTCATATACCACAATAAAAAAAGCGTTACATGAAATTTCCGTTTATCAACATGTGTTGACACATGCTCATGCAGATCATCAAGGCTGTAGCGATCAGATATGCGCTGAGCTTTCAATTCCCTTACTCTGCCATCCCAACGAAGTTTTTAGAACGGAAACAGGAATGGTGACCAACGATTATCCAACTCCACAACATTGGATAGCCAAGCTTCAGCAAAAGTATTGGGCTGGTCAGGGACATAAAGTCGACCGGACAATTGTTGAAAACGATGAAATCGGAAATTTCCGCGTAATAGAGACTCCTGGGCATTCGGCAGGTCATATTTCTTTATTTCGTGAGCAGGATGGCGTACTGATCATCGGGGATGCCGCGGTAAATATGAATCTGCTTACGACGGCGATCGGTCTACACCTTCCACCAAACATATTCACCTCGGATCAGCAGCGTAATATCAAGTCACTCCAAAAGTTAGCACAATTGAAACCTTCCGTTATCTGCTTTGGTCACGGGCCAGTCCTGCGGAATACAAATCGTAAATTCGAACAATTTGTGGCTGGTTTCAGTTCGGCAATTTAAAAGTAATGAGTTTAATGTACTGTAATTGGGTTTAATCAGCGAAATTTTTGTACTCCAACATTCTACATATGGTTTGGAAAATTATACTCCGAAATGATATTTACAAAATATATAATAACAAAAAACCTCACAATTAAGAATTGTGAGGTTTCGTGAGCGCGAAAGGATTCGAACCTTTGACCGTCTGCTTAGAAGGCAGATGCTCTATCCAGCTGAGCTACGCACCCTAAAATATTTTGATTGTCGGGGCGGCAGGATTCGAACCTGCGACCTCCTGGTCCCAAACCAGGCGCGATGACCGGACTACGCTACGCCCCGATTGAGGTCATCTTTTAACAAGAATTACCTTGTTTTTTGTGGGTGCAAATATAGAATGTTTTTTTGAATTATGAAAATAAATATACAATAATTTTTCATTGATTTTTTTGAATTTGTTATTGTTGTTTTTACAAGGTTAATAATCATTGCTTTAAATGAAAGAGATTTGCAATTTAAAATCTAATCTGTTTCAGATTGTATAAGTGAAAAATAAAAACGGATTGAAGATTAAAACGTCGTACTTCATATGTGAAAATATTTAAAAACAGAAAGCTGAAAAGTGATAAGAATATAAGAGTCCAAAAATATATTATAACCTGAAAAGTATAAAACTCTAATTATTTGTTTGGGTTTTGTTCGGCTCTCCTTCGAGACTTGTTCGGGTGAACTTCGTGAAAAAGTCCATTTTTCCGAAGAATTCTCGAAGCTGATCCGAAGAACTTCCGAAGAAAAGGATAATAATATCAGTCAGAACAATCAAAACCTATAGTTGTTTTTATAAAGGATTGAATGCGCATTCCTGCCATACTTTGTGCTGCTTTTTCAGAAAATATAAAAATAGAAGTGGGTAAGTAGATTAATGACCGTGTAAAATAAAATACGTTAAGATATGTCGTATTGCAGCAATACTTTTGTTGAAATGATAGTAAGAGGTATTAAAAAACACTCTTGTGTGATAATTCATAAATATTTCAATATAAATCTAATTAGTGTGAACTAAAAATGATATTTTTGTAATGTTTTTAAAATTAATAACAATAAACTCAAATAAATTCGGATGAAAAAACTCTATATCGGTGCATACCTTTTATGCACAGTTCTGGGCGTTTCGGCTCAGGAAGTCCTATGGCAGAAAGACATCAAATCCACTACTCAGGATTTCTTAAGCCAGGTGACTCCAACCGTAGACCTTCAGTACTTAATTACCGGAAGCTCCATTCAGTCACAGAAACTCTCTACAGACAATAAACAAAATAACGGTTACGATTTCCATTTAGTAAAACTCAACCAACAGGGCGAAGCCGTCTGGGAAAAATACTTTGCAGGCAAGAACCACGATTACCTTTCCGCATCCCTTTCTACACAGGACGGAGGCTTTGTTTTGGCAGGAACTTCGTATTCAGGCA
>JBCNMJ010000048.1:0-26112 GCA_039594975.1 Chryseobacterium sp.
AAGCTTCTGCCAATGTTCAGACAGAAGCAATTTGGGAGGTGAGGAATTCTTCGGGGACGATTACTCAAAGGGTAAAAACTAACAATGGTTATGCGTCCAATTCAGGAATTAATACACAACCTGTAGGTTCCGCCTGTACGGTAAGTGTTTATTTAAATCAAGGAGATAAGCTTAGACCTTTTTCTTGGATTTCTACCAGATTTAACGATACTGACCTTAGCCAATTTGAATCTTCCGGAGTGTATAATGCCCTTACGATTGTAGAACAATAAAAAGATGATGGATAATAGTAGCAAAGACTCGTTATCCATCATTATTTTTTTATCCAGTACCCATTAGCAGGCTTAAGGTGATGAGTCAACGCTATCGAGCCACAAGTGCATGATTGGAAGGAAAACGAAAAGATAACCCGAGTTTGGATCGTAAGTCAGAGTTCACCTTAGAAGCTAAAGATTAGGTTTCTACTGTAAAACTTGACACAAAGTACATAGAAAAACTTATAACCTTAAAATGTAATCTTCTAAAAAGCAAACAATATGATGAATCTCAATAGTTTAAAACAAAAAGGGAGCGCCTTTTTCAAACATTTCATAATGCAGATCGCTCTAGCAGGTAGCATAATCGTCTATTCTCAGGATACGAAGGTATTTCCTACCAATAAGGATATTACCGACAATACTGGAAAAATAGCTTGGATCAATGGAGGACCAACTGGTTTTACAGGAGTAACAGCTCAATCAGTAACTGGCTGGACAAATACTTCTAGCATAGTTGACAATAACCTAGCAACAACGGATTACGCACAATACTCTTCGACTGTTCCTCTTACGCTTGGTACACAATATACAGCTACTCCTATCAGTGTAAGTGATGGCAATATCTACAATACAACACCATTTACAGGGTATTATGTGGGCGTCAATGTCAGCAGAAATACTACAGGTATAGCAATTGCTAGCCTCGGTAATATCGTTATAAATACCTACTTGGGAACTGATACTACTCCAGTAGAAACCAGCTCTTCTTTAGCGTGGGCTCTTACAGGGATTACAGACGTTGGTTTTTATGTGCACAAACCATTTGATAGGGTAGAGGTTCAGCTGGTTTCCACAGTTTCAAATGCAAATCCTGTCGGTACTGCAACACTAAACCAAAGGCTGCATAATGTTTATTTGCAACGTTACACCCGTACAGGAGGAGGTTATGACACTGTTGGTGACAAAGTTGCCACTTGTAATGCACAAATACCGCTTACAGGTAAAGGAGTGACGGCTTCAGGATCGGCGGTTGTATTTGTACCACCTTCTCCTGTTCCTATTGTCGTTCCTGCAAATCTATGGCCGGGATTGACTCCAGCACTTGAAGACGAAAATCCCACTACGCACGGTTCGATTCCCTTTATTAGTACGGGTCTGGCAGTATATTCCGGTAGACTTAAAGATGAGGGTGTGATCTATCCCGCAGGTACCTTTGGTGGTGGAGTTTATCAATTGAATGCCATATCTGGAGGATTGAATGTCACAAAAACACTTAGGTTTTATTTGAATGGCGTTCAGCAAGGTACGGATATAGTGAATCAGGAATTTTTGAGCGCTTCAGCCAGTGCAAGTCTTTTAACAGTAGGTGCGGTATCCCAGTATGACTTCGATTCTATCGAATTTGAGATTTCTTTAAATTTATCGTTAGCTGCTGGGACACTCGAAATTTATTACCCTATCATCCAGCGCTTTTGCGATGCTACGATTACTTGTGGTGCTCCGGTAAGCCTTATTGCTGGTGAGGTTACGCCAGGAGGTGCACAAAATCATCCAGTCTATGCTAAAGCTATTGGTACCAGTATACTTTCGGCTTCTCTTGGTAATCCGGGTATTAACAACATACAGAGAGTAATAGATACGGATTTGACTAACTATGCAGAGATAGGAGCAGCCACAGGAGCATCATTATATTCCAATTATGGCATCTCGGTTATTTCGCGACAGACTGGTGGTTATCCGGCTGGCACTTTTGCAGGTTTTGAAATTCAGGACGACAGTTTTGCAACAGCGAGTGTGGGTAAAAATTTTATAATCAGTACTTATAAAAATGGAAGTGTTGTTGATAGCTACAGCACCACAAATGTTTTGGTAGGAAGTCTTTTTACACCCAATAACGGTAAGTATATCATAGGTTTTAAAAGTAAAGCATTTGATGAGGTAAGAATTACGGTAGAGTTGCTGGCCGGTGCATCTGCAGGCTCCAGTACTAAAGTATACCGAGCGGTTATAGAAACATTTTGCCCGACAGCGACACAGATTTGTAATACACTTACAGACCTTAAAAGACCAAATTACTCTGTATTTATTGATGCTGCAAACACCGGAGTACAAGGTTTAGCAACAGGGAATACCTACTTTGAAGGTCTGGACAATATTACAGCAAACACAGGTCAACCTGCAAAGCTGTATACAGCCATAGGAGGTATAACCAATGCTTCAGTAGCTGTACAAGATGGCAGTAAAGCCATCGGTCTCCCTGGAGATCCTAATTATGAATTATACCCTGCCGGTACTTTTGCAGGTTTTGATGTAGCATTTCCTACACTTATTGCAGCAGAATTAGCGGGCAGTACCATTACGATTTCGACATTAAATGCCGATGGAACTGTTGCGGATTCTGCAGTAATGAATTCCAGTTTCTTTGGTTTGCATACGTCTATTCTTAATGGTACTGGTAATCGTCAGATATTAGGTTTCGCTTCTGATGCTCCATTTACAGGAGTTAAACTTACCATAAGCAAGGCTGCAAGTGCTAGTGCAGGTGTTTTAGAAATCTATTCTGCCGTTATTCAGAGATTCTGTGCAACACCTGTTATCAAATGTGACGAGATAGAAAATATCAGTGTTCCTAAATATCCATTGTACATCAATGGAGAAAGGACTGGTGTTGCGGCTTTTGTCGACGGTAATAGTTCTGTTAGTCTTTCTCAGAACGCAATTGATAATGATGCAAATAGTTACGCAACATTACAGCTTGGAGCTAGTATAGGTTCAGAATTAGGTTTCAGTGTAGCTAACGGTTTTGGCGATTTCCCTAAAGATACTTATATCGGTTTCGATATTGGTACAATAGATTTGTTGCAGGCTAACGGTTTTGTCACAAATAAAATAGAATTATACAAAGACGGCGCACTGGTACAGACTAGTGCAGGCTCACAGCTTGGTGCCGGAATAAGTTCCGATATTATTTCGGGAGGTTTTCAGCGTCTCATTATAGGAACTGTTGCTCATCAGCCTTTTAACGAGGTACGCTTTATAGTTAGCCGACTTGCGGGCGCTTCAGTAGGGGAGATGAGATTCTATAATGTCATAGCAAGAGATTTTAGCCCAACTTCCACAGTGACTTGTCCTGTACCTGTTCTGCAATGCGATGGCACTTATGTCCTAACAGATGGTAGCACTACGACGACAGCTCCTACGATTCCTGCAGTTATAGAATTTGCCAATACAGGCTTTCAAGGTGTAATGACAGCAGGATATGGAATTGATGATGTCTGGAAGGTGGTAAGCCCCAGCAAGACAGATTATGCAACGATACATTTACCAGCATCTGGTGGTACTACAGGTTCTATCTCTGTAGCAGCTCCTAGACTAACTTTTCCCGCAGGTACCTTTGCTGGCTTTACAGTTGATAAACAGAACTTCATTTTTTCCGGTGGTTTTTTACCTAACGTTAAGGTTAGTACCTATTTAAACGGTGTACTCCGAGAAGAAAAGAATGGAATTGCTTTGGCCGATTTTACTTTCATTACCCAATGGTTCGGTACTAATCCCAATGTATATACACCGGGTTTCCAGACAACATTATCATTTGATGAGGTCAAGATTTCTATCGGAAGTGTTGTTTCAGCGGGAGATCAAACATTAAAAGTGTATGCTGCTTATATAGATACAAGAACATCGATTCCAACAGTGCCAAATCCATCGGATCCAGATGATCCTACTACTGTTACATGTACCAAATGTTACAAACCAGGTGTAACCAGTGGAGGACCGATATTGGCGAGTAAAGTGGGAATTACCTCATTAAACAGAGCGGGTTTTGACAATTCTGATAACTGGCCAATGGTAAGAAAAGGCGCATGGATGGTACTGGAAGCAAAGACTAAAGGCTTTGTACCGAATAGGGTAAAGTTCAATTCTTCTAACATTCCCGTTGCTGATGATGGTACAACGCCGGTAATCACATCCCCTGTGGAAGGAATGATGGTCTATGATACAACCAACAAATGTATGAAGATATATACTTCAACTGATGGAGTGAACTTCGCCTGGTATTGTGTAACCACACAAACCTGCCCGGACTAACTTAATTATAAAATGAAATTGAGAGCACTCATCAGGCTTTCAATTTCATGTTTGTCTAACTTAAAAATTAATTAAAATGAAAAAATTAATATCAATAATAATAGTTTTTTCTGCTATTGTTATAAAATCTCAGGTGGCGGTAGGTAAACAAACAGTAACTAATTCTTCTGTTTCTTTGGAATTTGCAGCGACGGAAAATAGGGGATTGGTTTTACCTTATGTAACTGATAAAAGTGCAGTTTCTGAAAATGGGACTATTCTGTATGATACTACCGATCATAAAGTGAAATATCTGAAAGATACGAATACATGGTTTGACCTTAGTGTAGATAATACAGGAACGGCAGATCTTACGATACAAGCGACAGATAAAACTGAGAATTCGACCGCTAAAACTGCAATAGGAACCGGTGGCGCTGGCACCGTCGACGGTATTCTGGTGCTAACGGATAAAGACAAAGCGATGATTTTACCGAAGGTTGCCAGCCCTCACGTCAACATAATCAGCCCTGCACCAGGAATGATGGTGTATGATACAACCAAAAGACAGCTTGCAGTGTATAATGGGAGCGTTTGGAGTTTTTGGAAACCCTAGCCAAATATTTTCCTGTAAAAAGCTCTAAAATAATAGAACGAATTAAAAAATTAATACTCATTTGAAATCGTTATTTCAATATGCAAAAATTATGATGAAAATTGACCTTAAAAATATTCATATAGGCGCGTTAATAAGGAAAGGTGTTGAAGAAAGAAATATTGAAATCTCCCGTATATGTAATTTTTTGAAATGTTCTGAAGAAGAAATAATGGAGATGTATGAAGCAAAAGATTTGAGTACGGCCACTTTATTACGATGGTCAAAGCTTTTAGAATATGATTTTTTCAGAATTTATTCCCAACATTTGATATTGTACGCTCCACAAGGAAATATAAATTATAACAATGTATCAAATAAGAAAAAAAGTGGTCTTCCACAATTTCGAAAAAATATTTATACAAAAGAAATGATCGATTTCATCCTTGAAATGATATCGAGCAAAGAAAAAACACTGACCCAAGTAGCAGAAGAATATCGGATTCCAAGAACTACACTGTACAAATGGATAGACAAATACAATAAAAATAGAGGGAATAGTGAGGGGGATGGATAAAGTATTATTGAACACTCTTCAATTCTTATTTAAAATCTCAAACTGTAAGACATAATGTATGAAAAGTTATCCTGATTATCATCGTATCTTTAATGATATAATCATTAAAAAATGCCCGGAAAAGCAAAACATTTTTAAAGAAATACTTAGCAAACCTCAATTATCCGCTTTGGATATATTGGAAATTAATAGAAAAATCTTTGGAATTTCTGATAAAGAAACGGAGAGATTCAATCAATTGCATCGATCATATAATGAAGAATCTATTCTTGTAATATTGAATTATCAGAAAAGGCACAATTTAAGTAACAATCAATTGGCAAAACATTTCAAGATCAGCAGGAACTCTGTTGCAAAATGGAAAAAACTATTCCCGTAAGAATTATCTGAATGGATGGACTGCAGTAATAAGATTTCATGATACTTTTCGAAATTGGTTGATGTAAAATTACAACCAATTGATTTAAGAAGTATTATTAAAATAAATAAAACAAATATTATTAATGATAAAATATTTACAAGATTCATCAAATACAAATTTCAGACGTTAATGAAATTACCATATTGTTCACTGAAAAGTTTTCTGCTTCAGAATTGATGCTGGCATTAAAAAATTGGCTAAGTAACATATCAGAAAGAAAATAAAAAATGCTGTGAAAAATGTATCACAGCATTTTTTTCGGAATAATTAAGATAATTTCAATAAGGTATAACCATTTATTTTATTAGAATAGTTTCCCGCACTTCAACCGTTCCGCCTAATAATAAGATTGGACATTTTTTTGCTATCATCATCACATCTTCGATGGTCTCAGATTTCATAGTCAAATACCCACTAATGAAAAAACCGTTATCATTGGAGGGTCTATTTTCTACATATTGTTCTTTTATTAGTACACCCTGATTACTAAATCTCGAAACATTAACTAATTTAACCTGTGCTGCAATCATAGAAATGAATTTTTTCCATTCTCGGTCCAGTGCAGTATTGTTTTCTTTTGTATTTGAGTATTCAGTTTGTGAAATTCTAAATATTAACGTAAACTCTTTTAAATTTCCCATTTTTTGTTATTCTTGTTCTTGTTCTAGATTTGGAGGTATCAACTTATACATTACCGGTGTAACGATCCTCGAAAGAATGGTAGAGCTGATCAATCCGCCAATGAGCACAATGGCTAATGGTGCGATCTGCGGATTGGGGTTCATGGCAATGGGAATCAGGCCGCATATAGCAGTGATGGAGGTAAGAACAACAGGTAAAAACCGGGTTTCACCAGCAATATGGATTGCTTCATCGATACTCTTACCTTCCAGACGGAGTTGGTTAGTAAAGTCCACCAATAATAAAGAATTTTTTACCTGTATTCCTGAAAGTCCGATAAAGCCAATGATAGAAACCAGTGACATGGGATTTCCGGTGATTAAAAGAAAAATTACCCCGCCTAAGATTCCCAGTGGAATAATTGACAGAACGATGATAATTCCCTTGAAAGTCTTAAATTGTAAAAGCAGAACGCCTACAAACAGAAATGTACTTAGAATGATCACGGCCAGGAAATTTCCGCCCAGTGCATCGCCTTCTGATTCCGCCTCACCTGAAAGTTTATAATAATAACCTTTCGGCATTTTCAGCTTATCGAGTTGGGGAACAATGTCCTTCAGAATGTCATTGGCCAGGATATGGTCTTTGGTCAGCGAAGTCACTTTCGCAAATCTTGATTTATTAAAGTGATTGATCGCCGTCGGAGAAGTTTCAAAACTGATGGTCGCAACCTGGTCCACCTGTACCGGTGCCCCCTGAATATTGTTCACATAAAGATTTTTTAATGCATCAAGATTTGAGAATTTTTCTCTTGGTAACGTTAATACAACATTTCTGGTATCACCACGGTCATCAATATAATCTCCTACAGGAATTCCTGCTACGGCCATTCGGACTACTTTATCCACATCGCTTGTAAGAACGCCGAGGCTTCGGGCTTTTTCCTTATTGATCTTTAATTTGACATCGGACTTGTACGTGTTCAGCTCATTGCTGATAAAGAAAGTTCCGGGATGCTGACGAAGGATTTTTTCAACCTTAAAGGAGAGTGATCGTAAGATGTTCTGGTCGTCTCCGAAAATTCTCACTACAATGTTGGCCTCAATAGGTGTTCCCTGCTCAAAATCTTTAATCTCGATCTTAGCGTCCGGAAAATGGATAAATCTTTTCCGCAAAGTTCTTATCAATTCTGTTTTCTGATCAGGATCCGTTTCATCCTTTAGCTGAACAAAGATCTGGGCAAAGTCTGGCTTGATATCCTGCTGGTGGACATTGTAGTAGATCTGTGGATTTCCCTTGCCAACATTAGTGGTGTAATAAACAATGTCTTTATGTTTTTTCAATTCATTCTCGATGATTCGGGCAACCCTGTCACTTTCAGGAATATTTGCCTGCAGAGGCATTTTGACATTGATAAGGAACATGGGTTTTTCTGAAGTGGGAAACAGTTTGAAGCCTGTCAGTGAGAAAAGGAAAAATGCCAGTCCACTTAAACCAACCGAGATGGCGATTGTTACTTTCGGAAACTTCAGTGCCAATGGCATGATGCCGCTGTAGGAGTACGTCAGGAGTTTTTGTAATTTCTTAAGGAAGTAGTTCCCGCCAGAATGATGATGCGGCTTTAATATCTTACTTCCGATGAAGGGTACGAGGGTAAGTGCCACCACCATGGAAGCCAGCACGCTCGTCATAATGGCCATCGGCAGGCTTCGAATAAACTCACCGGCCATATCCGGGAGAAAGGCAAGAGGAAGAAAAGCAATCACGAGCGTTGCGGTACAGCCCACCACAGCCACACCAATTTGTTTTGTTCCTTTAAGAACGGCATCTTTGGTAGAGTGCCCTTCCCTGAGCCACCTTTCTATATTTTCAACTACTACAATGCTGTCGTCCACCAGAAGCCCCAGCGCAACAACCAATCCTACAATACTCAGCTGATTCAGGGAAAATCCGAACATATTCATAGTGATCAGGCCTAATGCCAAAGATAGGGGGATGGAGATCATTACAATTAGAGATGGTCTGAAACCTAAGGGTAGAAGCGTAATGATCACCAGTACAATAGCGAGTGCAAAATCAAATCCCAGATGACCCAATCGTTTCGCAACCATATCCGCCTGATCGAAGTTTTTAATCATCTTAACATTGGCAGGCAGCGTGTTGCTGAATTCATCCAAGATCGGCGTATACTCTTTCTTGACTTTGCTGATATCCACATTGTCTTTCATAGAGGCGGTGACCAGGATACAACGTTGACCGTTGATTCTTGTGATATGGTTAACCGTTCCGTTTTTGTAGCTCACGTTTGCTACATCTTTCAGGAATATTATTTTACCGTTAGCATTGTAGATTACCGTATTAGCTACGTCATCGACATTTTTAAACTTGCCGCTGGTTTTCACATTGAACATCTTGCTGTCAAGGTTGATGCTCCCACCGGGTATATCAGCAGCTTCACTCTGGAGACTTCCGATCACGAGGTTCAACGGGATCTTAAGCTGCGAAAGCTTGTCCAGCTGAAGATCGATCCGGATTTCCTGTTCGGGCATACCTGAATATTTCACTTCGCTCAGGTCGGTGATCTTTTCCAGCTTACTTTTTAAAATATCCGCCTGATCCCTTAAAGTCTTCGCTGATGCCGAATTGGAAACCAGGGCAACCTGGATGATCTTAACATCGGACGAAGAAATCTTCTCGGTTTTGATCTGATAAATTTCTTTGGGAAGTTCACTGTTTTTGAGCGCATTAATTTCCGTTGAAATTTCCTGGTATTTATTGTCCACATCAACCCCATACTTGAATTTGATCTGAATAGCGGCCACGCCATCTTCCACGGTCGTCAGGATCTTTTCAATATTTTCCAATCCATAGATCTTGTTTTCGATCGGTTTGACAACCTGTTCTTCCATATCCTTAGGACTGGTTCCCGGATAGATGACCGTCACAAGATATTGGGGCGGATTGTTGGTGGGATCTTCCGATCTAGGCATGGTAAACAAGGTTAGTACGCCTACGACTGCTACCAGTAAGAAGATCACGAGGGTAAACTGGTAATTCTTTACTGCAAAGTTTGTAACTTTCATATTACTTGACAATTTTAATGGTAGACTGTTCGTTGAGGTAGGCGCTGTTCGAGATCACCACCTTTGAAATTCCTTGCGGTTTTTCTTTCAGAAATATTCTCTTGTTATCAAACTTCAGAATATGAACCGGGACTTTTCTGACCTTATTGTTGGCAATGGGACTGTAGATGAAACCCTCGTCGCCATCTGCTTCAATCAGTGCATTGTACGGAATCACCAAACCTTCTTCCGTCCGGTCGGTTGTGATTTCTGCTTTGCCAAACATCCCAACTGCTGGAACGAACTGATCCAGTTTCAGCTTGAGCTCGATCTGAAACGAACCGATTTCCTGATCGGCGGTCTGCAGCTTACGAAACACCACGGCCTCGATCTTTTTGTCTGGATAGCCATCCAACGTGACCGTAGCCGGTTGTCCGGTCTTTATGGAAGCCCATTCGCGATCCGTAACACCAACCTTCAGGAGGTAACTGTTTCTTTTCTGAGTGGAGTTTGTCAAAAATACTGGCATACCACCACTTACGATCTCGCCCTCATTGGCAAGCTTTTTGGCAACAAATCCATCGGTTAATGCATAGATCTTGGCGTATTTCTCATTGAAGGCTGTCGCCTGTTTGGCCTTCAGTGCTACATCAAGCGATGTTTTGATATTTTGCAGCTGCTCCAGAGAGAATACGCTGTCTTTATAAAGGTTGTGCGCTCTGCTGTAATCACGCTGTGCTTTGGCTACATTAAGATGCGCCTGGGCAAGACCTGCGTCGATCTCCGTGGTATTGAGGGTCGCCAGAAGCTGACCTTTTCTGAAGAATTGCCCATCGTCCACATATATTCTGCTGATTACACCTCCAATTTTAAAGGAATAGTTTGCCTGGTCTTCGGTGCTAACCAAACCGGTTGCTGCAATACTAGTTGGAATTTCCTGTGCTCGTAAGGGCGTCACTTTGACCGTGATGACCTCGGGCTCTACCAAAGTATTCTGATCTTCTTTTTTTTCGGAGCAGGATAGAAGTAGTACTGACAGTACAACAAATGTTAATTGTATTTTCTTCATATATATTTATTTTAAATTAAAACTTGCATTGGCTCGTTCCATAGCAGTGTAGGCGATCCAAGTATCAAAAAGTGTCATATTGGATTTGAGCTGGGCATCTACCCATTGATTTTGAGCATCCAGAAGCTCGATGTAGATGATCATGCCTTCTTTGTAAAGTTTTGACATGTCCCGGTAATATGTTTTACTAGTGATCAATTGAGATTGTGCCGCTTCATATTGTGCAACCATGCTTTCAAAATCTGCTCTTTTGACACTCAGTTCGGTCAACAGTTGCTGTCTTACATATTCCGTTTGGGCGTGGATTGCCTGCTGGTCAGCGATGGTCTGGTTGATACGATGTGTGTTTTTTCCAAAGGCAAAGAGATTCCATTCCAAGGAGATTCCCAACAGGTAATATCTGCTATGCTTATCAAATTTCCAGTCGAAAGCCTGCGATCCCAGGTCCAAACTGGCACCCAACTTTGGAATCAGGTAAGAGCGTGCGAGCCCGTTAACATCTTTGCTGATTTCTGATGCAATAGCCAGCTTTGAAAGTTCTTCTCGTTGAGCAATGTTTTCGACTGAAGAGATCTCCTGTGGCAATTCCGTTATGTTTTCTACAGCAATGCTGTCTGTCAGCTTTCTGTTGAGCAAAAAGTTAAAATAGTTGCGTGCCGACTCTTCCGTTTTCAGTGATGCCGTTATGGACGCATTGATCTTAGAAACTTCGTTTTGGCTCCTGATTAAAGCGGTCCTGTTCGTTTTTCCGTTGTCCAGTAGTTTTTGATTGACCCTTTCTCCTTCCGTGACCAAAGTCAAATAAGATTTGTAGATCTTGGTTGCATTCTTTGCTTTCAGGTAATTAAAATAAGCGGTTTTGATCTCCTTAACCAGCTCTCTTTTGAAAAGCAAAACCTCGGTTTTCTGGAGATCGATCTGTTTCGACCTGATCCGCTTGTTGTAGCTCAACTCGGCGTTTAAAATAGGTTGGGTGATTCTAAACTTGGCGTCATAAAAATTGTCGGGATTCAGCAGGATCCTCTGATTTTGAAGCTGCGGAAAAGCATTGCTCGAAGTGAGTTGGTTAAGGGTGGCATAGACGCCGTTAAACAGGTCTCCCGTGGGGAAGTCAATAGTCCGGCCACCATCTGCTTTAGTGTAAGTTGATAATAATGCCACATTGGGAAGAAACATGGATTTCGCTTCCTTCAGGGCACTGATATTTTTTTCAAGAAGAAAGTTCTGCTGCCGTATGCTTTCATTGGCATCCAGCCCTTGACGGACGTAATCATCCAGCAGGGTCTGGGATTGGAGATGTCCGGTTCCAGCCACTAACAGCAACAGGCCCAGTCTCCAAAACAATTTAGTTTGGATTTTATTAATCATTGTATAAATTTTAAACAGTGTTCAATTTTAAAATAAAAAAAGATTACCCTTTTTCCAGGAGCGAAACAAAACAGTCGTACCCATTGAACATCAGCTCCTCATTGGTTTTGCTCTCAAAACTTACCGTTCGGTCTGCACAGAACAAAGCGCATATACCGTGGATGGATGAAAGAAACATAAAGGTGAGGTAGTCGGTATCCATGTTTTTAAAACGACCCTGCTTTTGGCATTCCACCATAAGCCTGTGAAGGTGGCTAATGGCTTCTTTGGCGATTTTAAAACCACCGTCTTCGGATGGTTGAGAGGTGGATTCTTCCACCAGGAACATCAGGTTGTAATAATCTTTGTTTTCTTGGGCAAACTTGATGAATATCCTGCCAACAGCCTTTAGCCTTTCAAAAGGATCAACCACGCTGTCCAATACTTTGACCTGGGAAAGCATCAGTCTAAAACCCTCCTGATGGAGTTCATGAAAAATTTCGCTTTTATCCTTGAAATGAAAGTAAATCGTACCGGGACTGTAATTGATCTCGGTGGCAATATTTCTCATGCTGGTGTTCTCGTATCCCTTTTCAAGAAATATCTTACGTGCCGCATCAAGAATGCGTTTACGCATTTCCACTTTTTCCTTATTTTTTCTTTCAGTAATACTCATAGGATAATAATATGTAAAATTAAGAAATCATTGCCAGATATCATCATCGTGACTGTCCTAATTATTTTGCCAGTCCCGGACTGATCTTACCCATAATGTTGATCGCCGTTTTTCTGCTAAAAAATCTGAACCCGAACAGCATCATCCTGTTTTGGCCCCTTGAACAATCCTCGGTTTGGAGTCCCTCTCCAAAGTAATGATCAGTTCATCCGCTACACCTGATAATTTTCTGTGCCTGTCACAACTAATCTGATACTATTTTGCTTGGCCTTTCTTTGGTGACCCATAGACTATTCCGATATTGGCTCCTGTAATTAATTATTTTTTTCATGTTACTGATCATTAAAATATTTACGATGCAAAATTATTGAACACTGTTCAATAAAACAAGTTTTTTTGGATTTAATTTTATAAAATATTTTAATATTCAATCGTGTATTGATTAAGCAACTGATTATACTCTATAATCTATTATTCGAGTAGGGTTTAATATTGGTGTTATGTAGATAAAAGGAAGTTCTTATTATTATCGAATCGTTCACTCGGCAGGAAGCATCAAGAATTGCCCCAGTTTATTGGACCAATCTGAGTCCTAATTTGAACACAGAAGTCTGAAACATGAACAGATGTAGGTGCGGTTCATTTTAATTTTTAATCCTTTATAGGAAACCACAAAATTAGATATATAAAATTGAGAGCATAACAGACGTTCCACATAAGTTAGTTTATGGTATATTAATTTAGCCGTTTCTTCAGTGTATAGTTGCCAGTAATAATTTTCCTGCGATGCAAGTCATTCAACTTTTAAATATTGGTGAATACTAAAATACATCCTACCATAAAAAATTTATAATATATGTTTTTGTGGTACCAATTCGGTACCAAACTATAAATAAAAAACCCTAACTGGTTGATAATCAGATAGGGTTTTAAATTAAATGTACCCATAACCGAAGAGATAACGAAACATTTGGTAGAAGATTTGGAAAGAATTGTAGAATTACATAATCCTGTCAAGTGACCAAGACGAGCGTATCTTCACATACTTTTATCGATGATTTGGTTTGTTGGAGCCAAATTAAAAAAGAATTACAAGGCTCATTTTTATCCAGTAATTTATTTAAGATTAAAGTATTTTAATTACACATCATTGTAATTTACTTTTAAGTATTAAAAAATTGGTATAGTGTGTCTTTACTTAGTTTTATGTGTCGTAGATTTTTAAAATAAGGTATGTCGAAAAATTTTGTAAAACATTTGGAAAAAATATGTCAATTTTCCCTAACAAAGATTACTCTCAATAAGTATACTACTTGACTTTATTAGCAATAGTTTTTCTTACCTTAATACTTGATTTATTTTAATATATACAATCCTTTATTTGAAGCATATATCTATCTTTATAAAAATATGATATAATGATACGAATATATTGCGATAAAAATATTTTCTCTCTAATCAAAGAAGGTAAACCATTTTTTAAGCCTGAGTTGAAGAAAACTATGGATGATCTTAAGGACAAAATGATTTTTGTTTATTCTTACGCTCATCATCAAGATTTATCAAATTCAAAACAGGAATACTGGGATGAGGATCTTTCTATATTGGAAACCTATACAAAAGATCATTACTTAGATTATAACGCCATAAAAAAGTTTACTGATTTTTATTTGGTTAGTCCTAAGCAATCTTTTTATGACATAGATTTTGAAGCCGGAAAAAATGCAATGAATGACAGTGCGAATTTTATTAAAGACACATTTTCAAGTCTTGATGATGAAGCCGGTGAGATATTTGGAAATATATTTAACCAAGTTTTGCAAATGCCAATTCCTGGTTTTCCTAATGAAAATCTTAAGGATGAGAAAGAAAAAGAATGGGCTAACAAATTTTTTCCATCTGAGAAAAATTCGACATTAGGAGATTTCATCAATCAAATGTATAGCTATGGCAGCAGACTTTTAAATGATAAGAATGAGGTAAAGGAGATTAAAAAGATGATGGAGGAATATGTCAGCAGTGATAAATACAGCTTTGAAAAATGGAAAGATGATTTTAATAATAAATTCAAAGATAGTTTTGAAGGAAAATCATTTACGGATTTAATGGAGCAGGTTTTTACGAGTGTTGGAAATTATAACGACTATGATAAGTTTGGAATGTTTTATAATTCTTTAGAATTGTATAACGTGACAAAGGACAAGCGATTAAGAGATACTCAGAACCTAAACAGTATTAACACAGATTCAAACCATGCTTGGTTTGCGTCGTTTACAGATTACTTGGTGACCGATGATAAGGGAATGGCTGCAAAAGCTTATATAGCATACAAGTATTTTAATATCAAAACCAAGATTTTATTAACAGAAGACTTTGTTAATTATAGAGCAGTATTAATCAATCAAGAAGAGTTAAACATTAAAAAGTTTTTAGATACGTTAGAATATGAAAAAGAGAATAGCCTCGCATTAAGAAAGCTAGAAAGTACAAGTGCTGTCATCTTAAAACCACAGCATAAATTTTTCAATTATTTTAACAGGATTAGTGTATCAAAGCAAAAGATTACTCTTTATTGCCAAAGACATACAAATGCTAATTTCGTGGTGTATCCGGACATTGAAATTCTTGTAAGAAAGTTAATTGATTTGTTGGGTATAGATAGTTATAACAAAGGTTATTATGATATAGAAAAAGAAATGGATATTGAAGATGAGTACATTAGAGAGTGGCATTATTATGACATTTCCTTTAAGTTTGGAGAGGGGTATAATAATGGGGGAGAATGTTTATTGTTAGACATATTTCAACAATGAAAATAGAAATTTCACAAAGATGAATGTAAAATCATAAAACTTTTGAAGAAAATTAATTTCTTTTCATAACTTTGCAAGAGTGAAAAGAGCATTATCCATATTTTTCCTAATCATATTCCTATCTACAACCAGTATAGGAAATCAGCTCTTGAAACTACCTGATCTAATTGAGCATTTTACATCGCATCAAGAAGAACACGATGAGGAGGCTGATTCTTTTATAGGTTTTTTAATGGAACATTATTCTTATGACAGTCCTCATAATAATCTAGCCAATCAGAGTCATAAAAACTTACCTTTTAAAAGTTTGGACGTTCATGCTCCTCATATAGCTGTTTTTAACTTTCAGGTCAGTACATTTACATTTTTAAAGAACATTCCGGAAATTAAGGAAAAACCTTTATCCAGTACCAATTCTTTTGTTACATCTGCCCAACTCGAAGGCATTTGGCAACCCCCTCGTTTTTGTTAATCATTTGACATTCTCATAAGAAATTTCTTTTGAGACATTACACGTTCGGCTTATGTCGTTACGGATGTTTAATGCTTAACAAATAAAATATGCTTAATAAAATAATTGAGTTTTCAATTAAGAATAAACTCATTATCGGGCTTTTTGTCGTAGCCTTAATCGGTTATGGTGTTTATGAGGTAAAAAAACTTCCCATAGATGCGGTTCCCGATATTACAGATAACCAGGTGCAGGTTATTACTGTTGCACCTTCTCTTGGAGCTCCGGATGTAGAGCGATTAATTACATTCCCCATTGAACAGGTCAATAACAATATTCCGGGATTAAAATCCCTTCGTAGTTTTTCCAGATTTGGATTATCCGTAGTCACCATCGTTTTTGATGATGATACCGACATCTATTGGGCAAGACAACAAGTTTCAGAAAGGCTTCAGCAAGTACAGGACCAGATACCTAAAGGATTTGGCACACCAACACTTGCTCCTGTGACAACAGGATTGGGAGAAATCTATCAGTACTCAGTACGTCCTAAGAAAGGTTATGAAGGCAAATACAATGCGATGGAACTTCGTACAATTCAGGACTGGATCGTACGCCGTCAGCTGATCGGTGTTAAGGGAGTTGCTGAGGTGAGTAGTTTCGGAGGACTTTTAAAACAGTATGAAATTGCTGTTGATCCGGCGAGGTTGAAAGCCAATAATGTAACTATCAGTGATGTATTTACAGCGATAGAAAACAATAACCAAAATACAGGAGGTGCTTATATTGAAAAAGGACCGACTGCTTTGTTTATTCGTAGTGAAGGTCTTGTTGGGACTCAGGAAGATATCCAGAATATTGTCGTTAAAAATCTTGACAGTGGTATTCCTTTGCTTATTCGTGATATTGCTCAGGTAAGATTAGGAAGTGCTACCCAATATGGAGCAATGACCTACAATGGGGAACAGCAGGTTTCCGGTGCTGTTGTTATGATGTTGAAAGGGGCCAACAGTAATGAGGTTATTAAGAATATTAAAGAAAGGATTGACAAAATCCAGAAAACACTTCCTGAGGGTGTTGTCATCGATGCGTTTCTTGACCGTACAAAAATGGTTGATAATTCTATCAATACTGTTACTAAAAACTTAATTGAAGGAGCATTGATTGTTGTCTTTGTATTGGTATTTTTCTTGGGAAGTATGCGTGCAGGACTTATTGTAGCTTCTGTTATTCCTTTATCAATGTTGATTGCAGTGATCCTGATGAATACTTTTGGAGTCAGCGGAAACTTAATGAGCTTAGGAGCCTTAGACTTTGGTTTGATTGTCGATGGTGCTGTCATTATTGTGGAAGCTGTCATGCACAGAATAAGGCATTCCAAAGCATATGCAGGTATCAATGTTCTATCTCAAAAACAAATGGATGCCGAGGTGTTAGGTACTTCAACCAGAATGAGAAATGCAGCGGTGTTTGGTGAAGCCATCATCTTGATTGTGTATCTTCCGATTTTTGCTTTAAAAGGAATTGAAGGGAAAATGTTTACCCCAATGGCACAGACTGTAGCTTTCGCATTGGCAGGAGCATTTGTATTGTCATTAACGTATATTCCAATGATGACTGCATTGTTCTTAAGTAAAAAAGTGCAGGTAAAAGAGAACTTCTCTGACAAGATTATGGGGAGACTGGAGAAATCCTACAAGCGTCTATTGGAGAAAGTTCTAGGAATTCCAAAAGTTATTTTGGTTTTGGTTGTTGCCATTTTTGTTGTAGCGATCTTTATTCTTTCAACACTAGGAGGAGTATTTATTCCTTCTTTACCTGAAGGAGATTTTGCTGTAGAAACTCGTGTTTTACCGGGAAGTAATGTGAACACTTCCATTGATGCCGTTTCAAAAGGTTCTAAAATTATATTAGAAAAGTTCCCTGAAGTGGAGAAAGTGGTAGGGAAAACCGGAAGTAGTGAGGTACCAACTGATCCAATGCCGATTGATGCCACTGATATGATGATTATTCTTAAAGACAGAAAAGAATGGAAGTCAGCAGATTCTTATGAAGAACTGGAAGAAAAGATGGCGAAAGAATTAGAAGCCGTTCCGGGAGTAACATTCAGTTTTCAGTATCCAGTTGCCATGCGTTTTAACGAGCTTATTTCGGGAGCAAGACAGGATGTTGTCTGCAAGATATTCGGAGAAGACCTTGACGTATTGGCGAAACAGGCAGATCAACTTGGTAAAATTGTTGGTTCTGTAAAAGGAAGCAGTGGTGTATATGTTGAAGCAGTTACCGGTATGCCTCAGATTGTGATAAAATTCAATAGAGCTACCATTGCTCAGTATGGTTTAAATATTAAAAATGTCAATAATATAGTAAATTCTGCATTCGCTGGAGCGGTGGGAGGAACTGTTTATGAAGGAGAAAAACGTTTTGATCTAGTCGTAAGATTGTTAGGAGATAAGAGACAAAATCTCGAGGATGTACAAAACTTATTAGTGGCCACACCAAATGGACAACAGATTCCTTTGAGTTCAATCGCAGATGTTAATATTATTGAAGGTCCAAATCAAATTCAAAGAGAAGATTCACAACGTAGAATTATTGTTGGTTTCAATGTAAGAGGAAGAGATGTTCAGAGTATGGTTCAGGAACTACAGGACAAAGTTGGAAAACAAATGAAACTTCCTCCCGGTTATTATGTGACGTATGGTGGTGCTTTTGAAAACCTACAGGAAGCAAAATCAAGATTATTTATAGCGGTACCGGTAGCTTTGGCTTTAATTCTTATTCTACTGTATTTTGCATTTAATTCAATGAAACAAGCCTTCCTGATTTATACGGCGATCCCGCTTTCAGCAATAGGAGGAATCTTTGCATTGGCTTTAAGGGGAATGCCTTTTAGTATCTCAGCAGGAATTGGATTTATTGCGTTATTTGGAGTTGCGGTACTAAACGGAATCGTTTTGATATCTGAATTTAACCGACTCAAAAAAGAAGGAATGACCAATTTACGAGATATCGTTCTCGAAGGAACGAAAGTCCGTCTAAGACCTGTATTAATGACTGCTTTCGTTGCCTCTTTAGGTTTCTTACCAATGGCTTTAAGTACGGGTGAAGGTGCGGAAGTACAAAAACCTTTGGCTACCGTAGTGATAGGAGGATTAATGGTCGCGACGTTCCTTACCCTTTTTGTGTTACCTATACTTTATATCATGGTGGAAAAAAGAAAATTTACATTTAAAAGAAAACCTGGAAAAGAAATCGTTATTGTATTTCTGTTTTTAGGTATTTTCAGTGCAAAGGGACAATCGGTTATTTCCTTAAAAGAAGCAACAGATATTGCCCTTGAAAATAATTTGTTAGTGAAAAACGAAAAATTGAGAGCTGATTATAATAAGCTCTTAATTAAATCAAATGCTGTTATTCCGGCAACCAACGTAACGGCAGAATTTGGTCAGATCAATAGTTTTTATACCGATGTAAGAGCTGGAATTTCCCAATCAGTGGACTTTCCAAAAGTATATTCAGCCAATAAAAACCTCTTAACTGAAGTTTGGAAAAGCAGTGTGCTCAATGTTGGGGTAAAAGAAGCCCAACTTCGAAAAAGTGTTGCTCAGGTATATTATAATCTGGTGTATCTTCAACAAAAGAAGAGTTTGCTTCAGGAAAATGACAAGCTTTATGCTGAATTTTTAAGTAAGGCTAATCTTCGTTTTAAGGTTGGGGAGAGTAATATTTTGGAAAAGACCACTGCTGAGAATCAGCGTGGACAGGTTGCTATGCAGTTAAAACAACTGGAAAGAGATTTGGAAATTTCCCAACTTCAGTTTCAATTATTATTGAATACAGAAACTTACTACACTGCAGATGTTCAGGATAATAATTTATTACGGCAAACTTCATTGAACGGAGTTCTAGTGACTGAACATCCTTATCTGCAATATTTAAAGCAGCGAAAAGATATTTCTATTGCTGAAACAGAAGTAGAAAAGAGCAAGTTGCTGCCCAGTCTTTCTTTAGGCTATAATATCATGGGAATGAAAGGAATGGGAGCTGATAATAAAGAATATAACAGTACACCACGTTTTCAATCCGTGGTTGTTGGAGTAGGAATTCCTATCTTTAATGGGGGACAGAAAGCCAAGATAAAAGCTTCACAAGCTAATCAGGCAGTTGCTAATGCAGAGTATGAATATAACCTGAAAAATTTTGAGACCAGTTATCAATCTGCTCTTATCGATTTCCAGAAATACAATGATGCTGTTGACTATTACCAAAACACGGGGATGAAGCACGTAGGAACCATTAATTCTACTGCTAAAAAACAGTTTTTGGGAGGAGATATTGATTATCTTCAATGGGTAATCCTAACCAATCAGGCGATCGATATTCAGAATCAATATATCGAGGCATTGAAAAACCGAAACAACAGCCTGATCGAGATTAATTCATTCGATCCTAAATTTAATACCAATGGAAACTAAAGACCAAAGAACATTTGTTCAAAAGCTGACAGAGCCTTTTCTTGCTTTGAAAAATAAAGCTTTTGCAAAGCTTTATTTGGCACAGACTATTAGTCTTATCGGAGATGCATTCACCTGGGTTGGTTTGGCGCTTTTAGCATACCAGTTCGGTAAGGAGCGTTCTGCTGTGATACTGGCAAGTGCTCTGACTTTGAGAGTAACTGCATTTATCATATTTTCTCCTTTTGCAGGGGTATTGGCAGACAAAGTATCAAGAAAAAAAATACTGTACATCACTCACTTTATTCGAATGGGAATTGTGTGCTGTTTACCATTTATTACCCAGGAATGGCAAATCTATGTCCTGGTGTTTTTTCTGAACGTATTCAATGCCTTTTTCACACCGACCTATAGAGCGGTTGTTCCCCAGGTGGTCGATGGAAAATATTATCGGGAAGCGGTTGGACTGTCAACAGCTACTTATCAGCTATTAGGAATTTTGGGACCCGCCTTAGCAGGAGTCATGGCTACCTGGTTAGGTGCAAGAGATATTTTCATTGTAGATGGGATCACGTTTATTATTGCAGCGGTATTTATCCTTTCCATTCCTTCTTCAGCACTACAAAAAGGAGTCTCTGAAGATTCTCAAGGCTCAAATACCTGGGGAAATGTTTGGAAAGGAATCAGTCTCTTATTTGGCAACAAAGTTCTTCGTTTTGCTTTAAGTATAGAATTTGTTTCTTCCGTTGCCGGAGCGATGATACTGGTCAATACGATAGGATATGTAAAATCTTCTCTTTTACTGGAAGATAAATATTACGGATGGGTAATGGCTGCTTTTGGTATTGGAGCTTCTATTTCAGCATTTATTGCCGGAAGTTTTGACCGTTCCAAAACAAGATCCATCTCATTGATATTAGGGGTATTCTTATTGGGTTTTGCGGTAAGTTTTGCCAATTGGGCATCGTTTAATATGTTAATGATGTTGTGGGTTTGTGCAGGATTAGGACAAAGTCTTGCAGAAATGCCTTCCGAGACTCTTATTGCAGAAAACATTTCTTCAGAGAATCAAGGAAAAGTGTATGGTTCTCACTTTGCCTTTTCTCACTTATGGTGGGCAATTGCATATCCTATTGCTGGTTTTCTGGGATCAAACTATCCTCAAAAGGAATTTTTATATGGTGGACTTATGACAATTCTCTTTGCCATCATCGCTATATTGGTTTTTAAGCCATCATTTAAATTTAATTCAAAATCAAATAATTAATTATGAACAGATTAATGCTCATTATATGTACGGCACTTTTACTTGGTTCTTGCAAAGGAAATAAGGAAGAAGAACAGAAAGAAGAAGTGGCGGCAAAAACAGAAAATAATATGGTTACCTTAACTGATGCGCAATATAAGAATGCGGGCATTGAAGTTGGGACCATTGGAAATCAAAGTATTTCATCCAAACTTAAGGTTAATGGGAAAATTGATGTTCCCCCTCAAAATAAGATTTCAGTAAGTGTACCATTAGGAGGATATCTAAAGTATACAAGACTTCTTCCGGGAATGCAGGTTTCCAAAGGGCAGGTAATTGCGGTTATTGAAGATCCTCAGTATATCCAGATTCAGCAGGATTATCTTGTTGCCAAGGCGCAATACGCCTATAATAACAGCGAATATAACAGACAAAAACAGCTGAATGTAAGTAAGGCTACAAGTGACAAAGTGTATGAACAGACGAAGTCAAACTATCAGACACAAAATGTATTGGTAAAATCTTTGGAGCAAAAACTTAGATTAATTGGTATCAATCCTTCTGGATTAACACCAAATAATATTTCTAAAACAATTAATATTTATTCTCCGATTAATGGTTTTGTATCGGCTGTCAATGTCAATATCGGGAAGTATGTCAATCCTACGGAAGTACTTTTTGAACTGGTTAATCCAACGGATATCCACTTAGCTTTAGATGTTTATGAAAAGGACATCGACAAATTATCAGTTGGACAGACGGTTTGGGCTTATACCAACACCAATCCCGATAAAAAATACAGTACCAAAATTATTCTGATCAGTAAAAATGTATCTGCAGATAATACGGTTGAGGTACATTGCCATTTCGATAATTATGACAAGGAACTGATTCCGGGAATGTACATGAATGCTGATATTGAAGCTCAGACCAGCAATTCTTCTGCATTATCTGATGATGCTATTGTAAGATTTGAGAATAAAAACTATGTTTTTGAACTAAAGGGAAAAAACAAATTTGAAATGAAGGAAGTAAAAACAGGAAGCTCTGAAAACGGGTTTACTGAGATACTTCAGGCTGATCTTGCAGGAAAACAGTTTGCAACGAAAGGAGCCTATAACCTTTTAATGGCAATGAAAAATACTGAAGATTAGTAATAAAAAGTAAAAGCTCCGAACTTTGGAGCTTTTACTTTTTAGCTGATGTATGTGATTAAAGTTGTATAATATGATGAAAGATAAATAAATTTTAGCCACCCTTTCGACCACCCTAAAAATCAAAAACCTCTGAAAATCAAATGATTTCAGAGGTTTTTTGTACCCAGGACCGGGATCGAACCGGTACTCCTAAGAACTGGTGTTTGAGACCAGCGCGTCTACCAATTCCGCCACCTGGGCAAGTGTGTTACCTTGTTTTGAATCGGTGTGCAAATATAGAAACTTTTCTTAATACTCCAAAGTTTTTTGAATAAAATTTTTCAGAAATTAATCTCCAAACCATCGTAGGCAAGGTGCATCCCGGGCGGAAGTTGCTTGTCTTCAATATCATGCAAGCCAAGATGATGACTAATGTGAGTTAAAAATAATTTTTTAGGTTTCAGCTCTTCAAATAGTTTTATAACATCCGGAAGAATAAAATGGGCAGGATGAGGATCAAGCTTTCTGATACAGTTTAAAATTAAGACATCAAGATTCTTTAATTTTTCCTTTTCAGTATCTGAAATAAAACCTGCATCAGTAATATAGGCTAGATTTTTAAATTTATATCCGAAAACGGTAATTTTAAAATGAATCACTTCAATCGGAGTAATTTCTATATCTAAAACATGGAAAGGTTTGTTTTCAATGTCATGAAGATCAAATGCAGGAGCTCCGGGATATCTAACATCTGCGAAAGCGTAAGGAAAACGGTTTTTAACTTCATTTCCTATTCTTTGATAACAATAAAGAGGAATATTTTTCCCACTTTTAAAAATCAGCGGACGCATATCATCAAGCCCGATGACATGGTCGTTATGTTCATGGGTAAGTAAGGTGATATCAACATGTGTCTCGTGGTTTGAAAGCATTTGCTGTCTGAAATCGGGACCGCAATCAATAAGTATTTTTTTGTTTTCGTCTGTAGTTACCATTACAGAAGAGCGGAGTCGACTGTCTTTTGGGTTTTCTGAAGTACACACTTCGCAAGTGCAGCCAATAACGGGTACACCTTGGGAAGTTCCCGTTCCTAAAAATTTCAACTTCATTTTCTTTTGAGGTTGGTTTAATTTTGGTAAATTTACGAAAAATTTAATGTCCTAATGTATCAGAAACTAACTCCTAAACAAAAAGCATTAACAATTAATCTAGATCCTACTATTTATGGTACTTTCGCGGAAATTGGAGCAGGGCAGGAGACTGTTCGACACTTTTTTAGAGCAGGAGGAGCTTCGGGTACAATCGCTAAGGCAATGTCTGCTTATGACAAAGATTTTAGTGATGCAATCTATGGAAAAGAGGTAAAAAATAGATATGTTACTCAAAACAGACTTCGAAAAATGTTACGCTATGAAGTGGCATTGATTGAAGAAAGGATTTCCAGAGAAAACAACCCCAACAGAAAGTTCTTTTCTTATGCCAATACGGTAACGACAATTAATTTTGATAAAACCGTTAAAGGTCACGGTTGGGTAGGAATCCGTTTTCAGGTAAAAGAAAATGAAGATTATAACGAAATCGTAATTCACGTAAAGTTTAAAGAAAATGATGCCACTTTACAGCAGGAAACTCTAGGAAACCTTGGAGTAAACCTCATTTTCGGAGCTTTCAATTATTATGACAATCCAAGGACTTTGGTAGAATCTCTGTATGATGATGTAGCCAAAGATAACCTTGAAATTGATATGATCGATTTTAACGGGCCGGCTTTTGCATATGTTGACAACAGGTTGATGTCTCTGCAGTTAGTGAAAAACGGAATGACAGATGCCGTGATTTTCAATTCACAGGGGAATAATATGCTTCCTGCAGACATTTTATACAAGAAAAATATTTTTGCAGTAAGAGGAAGCTTCAGGCCTGTAACTAAGGTGAATATTGATATGCTTCAGAATGGATTGAGCATGTTCATGAAAGATGCTGCATGTACTCATGATGAAACGGAAGTGTTAATAGAAATTACTATTTCAAACCTTCGTGCAGACGGAGATATTGATGAAAGGGATTTCTTGGACAGAGTAGATGTTCTCGGAAAGCTGGGATATACTGTAATTGTCTCAAACTTCTCGGAATATTATCGTCTGATCGATTATTTTGCATCTTATACCAATGGAAATATCGGAGTTGCAATGGGAGTGAATAACCTATTGATGGTATTTGATGAGAAGTACTATAAAGATTTGTCAGGAGGTATTCTTGAAGCTTTCGGAAAATTCTTCAGAAACGGAATGAGAGTGTATCTATATCCTTATAAAGATCCGGAGACACACGAGCTTTTAGACTCTGAAACCCTTAAGGTAGGAGAAAACCTGAAAGAATTGTATAAATATTTCAAACTCAATGAACGTATTGTGGATATTACCAACTACAATCCTGAGTTTTTGGAAATTTATTCAAGAGATATTTTGAAAAAAATTGGATGCAATATTAAAGGCTGGGAAACCCAGGTCCCGGAAGGAGTTGCAGAAATGATTAAAGAACGAGGAATGTTTGGATTTAAAGAAGATTTTTCTTTAAAACAGTTCTCTTAAAAAATAATATAATAATGTCAGAATTAAAGAAAAGACTTTCCTCTATTCTGGAAAGCCCTAAACATAATACGGAGGAAAAACTTGAAAAAGTTTGTCATCTTTTGGATCAGGAAATTTCTTATTTCAACTGGACGGGTTTTTATTTTAAAAATGGAGATAAAGACGAGTTGAAATTAGGCCCTTATGTTGGAGCACCTACAGATCATACTATTATTCCTTACGGAAAAGGGATTTGTGGGCAAGTTGCTGTTTCTAATGAAACTTTTGTTGTTCCGGACGTGAATGAAGAAAGCAACTACTTAAGCTGCTCAATTGATACTAAAGCTGAAATTGTAGTTCCTATATTCAAAGACGGTAAGAACATCGGTCAGATCGATATTGATTCGCATACCATTGATCCGTTTACAGCTGAAGACAGAGAATTGTTGGAATGGCTTTGCAATGAAGTATCTAAAATATTATAATTGAATATTTTTAATAAAAAACTCCGGCTCGAAGAGCCGGAGTTTTTGTTTCGTGTGATGACTCATCGAGTTGAATTTTAACCCTTAAGAATTTTGGAACGCATCAATTTCCTGAAGGAATTCTTTAAAATAGCTTTCGCATTTTGCAATATGAGGGGATGGGATGGCGATACGCTTGCTTATGAGTCCACAGAGGAACTGACTAAGCATTACATCTATGAAAAAGACAGTTTTGTACCGATGCTACAAGCTGTTTATTTA
>JBCNMJ010000049.1:0-26003 GCA_039594975.1 Chryseobacterium sp.
ATTGCTGTTTCCGTCTAAGGTTCTTGCGCCCCAAACCAAGGTTCCTTTTCCTGTGAACGTTCTGATCGCGTTGATTGATTTTCCGGCAGTTGGATCTACATTAAGTGCATCTTGTTGTCTGTTAGAAATTTTTTCTGTTGGCGCTTCTACAAAGTTAAGTCCTAAGTTTGCCGGTGATTTCCATACTCCGGAAGTACTGTCTACTTTAGCATACACTCCCGCCATTGCAGATGATGGAGCCATTATCACTCTGTTAGATTCAATGGCATTTTTAGCCTGATTATAGAAGTCAGAGCTGATTGATTTCAATCCTGCCAAAGTTGAGATACCAAATGTACCCGTAACCAAAACATCAGTCTCGTCAAAATCATAACTCAAAACTGTTTTTAATTTTGGATGATATGCGGCACCGTACTTCAAACCTGAAGCTATTACTTCTTCTCTAAAAATAACATCATCTCCAAGAACATCCATAATAACGAACCTGTCTTTCATAAGTTCTGCCTGATTCAAAGCAGTGTTATAGACAGAGTAAGCCTCAGTAATATCAGTAGCATTAATTTCAGTAAGATCCAAAGCATAACTAGCAGAAGCTTCTGCGTTATCTGTAGCAGTATTGAAAACTGCATCAAAAACAACAGCAGCAGCCTGAGCAGCATTCTTAACGCTGGCAACTGTAGCATTTGAAGCGGCAGCAGCAATCTCAGCAGCATCTGCAACAGCCTGAGCAGCTTTATTAGCAGCAACTTGAGCAAGATTATTAGTATCAGTAACAGGATAAGCATCAACCTTATCAACAGCAGCATCAACAGTCGTTTGAACATCGGTACCTCCATTTGCAGCAGTAACTACAGCAGCAGCAGCAGCTTTTGCAGCAGCAGCTATATCTTCAGTAACTTCTGCCACATCCACAGCAGCTTCCGCAACAGCAATATCAGCAGCAGTAGGAACTAAGCCTTGAAGATCTGGGAAAACGATAAGAGTAGGCTCGTCTTCTTTCTTTAATAACTCCAGTCCGTATAATAAAGTTCCTTGTGCAGTAGAATTTCCCACAGTCACTGTATCGTTATAATCTCCTACCGATACAATATAACAAGGTCCTCCTCCATTTGCAAAATACATTTGCAAAGCATAATACATTTTGAAATCGCTGATTTTGGTTTGTGTTGCTGTTGCAACGCCATCTTTGAAAGTTACAGCAAAAGCTTCAGGGTTTGCTTTTCCAAAAAGAGCTTCGTACTCCAACATAGAAGAAATCCTTGTTGGTTTGTGTTGCTCTCCTACTTCCGTATACCCGATAAAAGCAGGAATAGCTGTTTCAACTTGCGCTACGGAAGGCGGAAATGTCTCCTTCTCCTCCACATAGACTCCAGGGGTTTTGTAATTCATTGTTAAAAATTTTAAATTAATATTAATTATTCCTCGAAGTGCAACTTCGAAGGTTCATTCATAGCTGAATGTTTAGAATTATTGTAATTTGTGTGAAAAGTTCAGTACGATAAACTCAGCCGGGCGTACCAATGCTATTTTGACTGTTACATCCATTGTTTTAGGCTCATCTTTATTGCCATCTACTTCAACATGGTAAGCTTCTTTCGGAATACTTCCTGCTAAGGCACCATCCAGCCATTGTTGATTCAGAAAATTCTCCAACATTGTCTTTGCCCGTAACCATGTGTAGGATATATTGGGCTGATTAATGAACTGTTTAAGAGCTTCACTGATTGATTGTTCAATCATATCATAATATCGACGTACATGTACATATTTCCATGTGTTATCCTCCTCTCCGTTTTTATCTTTTCCATCCAATGTTCGTGCTCCCCAAACCAAAATTCCTTTTCCCGTAAAATTTTTGATAGCATTGATCGATTTCCCGGTATCATGGATGTTTAAATCTGACTGTTCTTCTTCAGAAACTTTTTCTGTCGGAGCAATTACATAATTAAGACTTACGTTTGCAGGAGCTTTCCATACTCCTCGTACACTGTCTACTCTACCATATACTCCAGCCATTGCTGATGATGGCGGCAAAACAATATGTAAGGATCTTATTTCGGTTTTTATCTGATTATAAAGTTCTGAATTGGATGATTCTAAATTTTTAAGTGTTATTCCGTCTGCAGCTCCTTTTTTGTCTTTTACATTGAGAATTGCAGCTTTCAATGCATCAAACTCACCACTGAAGACCGGTGCATTTTCATCTAAATCATCAGGGATCATAAAATCATCTATTGTTCCATCGTATATAGCGGCTAGTACAACTTTTGCCTCTTCAATTGCTTCCGTTAAAACAGCTTTCGTATCAGGGGTCTCACCATGTGTATCATCGGCTGCCTCATGAATTTCTTCTGCAATGGCAACAGCCTGATCTAATAGGTCTGCAAGAATAAATGCATTTGCTGATCCGCTTGAGATTTCTTCACTTGCCAAACTTTTTAATTCATCTAAAGCAGCAATCTCTCCCGAATAAAAATCAGCACTGGTTTGTCCTTCGTTTTGTAAGCCTATATGGGTAATAGCAGTCTCATTCTCGTCAAAAGTATAATTCAATATGGTTTTTAAATGAGGAAAATAAGCAGCTGCATAGCTGGATGAGGTTACTTTATCTCTAAAATACTCAATCGTATTAAGATTCCCCGATGTGGTTGTAGAATCTCCGTAATAGGTATCCAGAATGACAAATCTGTTTTTCACCCGTTCTGCCTGAGCTATTGCTTCATTATAAAGAGTATAGAATTCCTCCTGATTTGTTAATGATGTGGCATCAGGAAAAACAAGAAGCGTCGGTTCATTTGAATTTTCAATCTTATCTAAACCTGTTTTTAAGTCGGTATATTGTACTTCTGTTGATGTATAATTTCCTACCGAAACAATATAACATGGTCCGCCACCATTCGCAAAATACATCTGTAAAGAATAGTACATTAAAAACTGTACCGGAGGTGCCACAATAGTTACTCCTTTACCTTCTACATCTTTTAAATGAATACTTTCTTGTTTAGCTTTTCCAAAATATTCTTCATATTGCAAAAAAGAACTGATTTTGTACGGCTTATTGTAGCCAACAGTTGCAAAGTCTGTATACCCTATGAATGCAGGTATAGCTGTATCAGCCAATGTAACTGAATAGGGAAGTCTTGTAATTTCTTCAACTGAAACACCAGGTGTTTTTAGATTTAACATGTCTTGAAAATTTAAATTGATGGTTATTTGTTTTTGTTTTTTTATGATTAATCGACTTTAATACTTTCTATATTTACTTTATCAATTAATTTAACAGGAACTTCGTCTACGGCTTCTATTTTTATCACACTGATCTTGTATAAGACAGAAGGCATCACTTTTCCTCCTAATAATCCCCAGATATAACTTAGCTGATCAAAAGGAACAGAGTGCAGTTCTATTCTGAACCTGAAATTTTTTTCCGCATCAGAATCAACATATTCCAATACATTGTTTGTCTGGAATATCTCAATGACTTTTGATATGTTTGTCAGAGCTTTGTCATAGGCAGTCCTGTTCGCAGAGATCATCAGATATAAGTTCAAATAAGCAGGAGGATTCTGCTTTTTCATGTCATACACGGGAGGATTTTCGCTTATTATCTTTCTGGTATACCACGATTTGTTTTTCAATGTTGACTCTTCCTCAACGTTTAGTAAGCTAATTACTACTTTATTATCGAGTTCTGAGGCATCATCATCATGTTTTGCTATGTCATCAACAACCGCAATTTCGCCATCATCATCCATTAAACCTTTTAACGGATCATTCAGCTTATTCCTTAAAATCATCAATACTTCTTTAATCATAATTTTGTTCTTTGTTATTATGGTGCAAACATACAATAGCCCCCATCCAAAAGACAAATATTTTGAGGGGTCAAACCTGTCTTTGCAGTAAATATTATTTCCAATGTTTTTGAAAAAAATTAGAATTAAATAAATCAAAAATTTGAAAATCAACAATTTAAAATCAAATCAAACAAATATAAGTTTAAAATAATCTAATTTTAGTGAAATACAACTTCCCTATTGAAGTTTAGTTTTGTCATTAAAGACAAGCATATTTATATACCCATGGCAATAATTTAATTGTCATTTTTTATTATTTGAAATATTGGCTCTCAAAAAGGTTTGAATATTGATCAGAAGTACCTTTAAATTATGACCCGTGTGTTAATACATCATTTTATCTTTTACTGCAAAGACTGAATAGAGAAGCCTCATAATTCGTAAAAGGATTTTTCTTCTTCTAATTTTGACCCCAATAATTTTAAAACTTTAATCACATGAATATCAAAAAACTTTTTAGCAAGCGTAATGAAATTATTGGGGGGCATTTCAACGAACTTCGTTCAAAAATGGGAATGGCCAATCAGGATGAAGAATTTATTTTTTCCGTAAGGGAAGAAATCTGTAATGAATGTCCTTTAAAAAGCGGCAACAATTGCAACGCGATGAAATGGATGAATCCGGAGACCCTGGAAGTTTCAGACTCTTCAAAAGACGGATTTATAAGAGGTTGCGGATGCAGACTGAGTGCCAAACAAAGATCAAAATTGAGTCTTTGTCCTGCAGGCTTTTGGGGAGGTGAATTTGATAAGAAATAAGCAATTCAGCATTATAAAATATAGTATAATTAAACCCATTTGATGTGAAGCAGGATCATATAATTCAGAGAGTTTTTGTCGAAATTACAGTCAACAACAAAGAAAAAGCACTGAGTATCAAAGAAGATATCAACAGCTTTTTGTCTGTTGATGTCTTTCCACAAATAGAAAAGTATATCAATGCTTTAGAATATAAATTAGAGGGTTATACCTTACAAATTCCCCGGCTGGAAATGGATCTGAATGTAAAAAGCAGCTCATTAAATGCCGAATTAAAAGATAAAATTGCTCAGCTTTTTGTAGAAAAACTGTCAGAAATGACTGGGCCTGTTGTAATTTTAAATCAAGAAGCAGAAAGCAATTCAAAAGCTTATTGGATCAGCAATCAGGAGAAGGTGGTTAAGACTTTCATTTATTTTTTAGAAAAAGGAGATATGCCTTGGTGGAATCCTGATAAAAAAGGTTTTTCTTTTTTGGAACCTGAGATTTTTGACACTATGATTCACTCCACTAATTTTGAAAAGAGCATAATAAGTATTCTGCCAAAACAAAATGTTCAAAATCGGATAATCAATCAGCTTTCCAACGAACAGATCGCGCAATTATGTCTGACAATTTTAAAAAGTAAGGAATTAAAAATCAGCTTAGAACCAGAAATCATCAATTATATATCAAAGCTGGATCATACAAACAGATCGATTATTTGGAGTCTGATATTAAATGTAGTATCAAAATATCTGACCTCATCAAAAAGCAAGCTCCAGGAATATATTATACAGCAAATATCAAAATTAGAAGCAGCCGATTTTTTACAGATAAAAACCAACCGTCAGAATTTAAAATCCCTCATTAAAATTTTCCCTTTTATTAAAGAAAGTGAAATTATTAAAAGCATAAAAAACAATGTAATAAACCATTCTGAAAACAAGGAAGACCCTATTGGGACAACTGATGAAGAGGACCAAATAATCTACGAAGACCTAAACCCGAACGAAGGGCAGTATATTCAAAATGCGGGACTTATTATGCTACATCCTTTCCTCAAAACCTTTTTTGAACATTGCAATCTTATTCATCCGAAAACCCAGCAACTTATAGATCCTGAGTTATGCGCCCATTTATTACATTACATTGCTACCGGAAAAACAAATGCTCCGGAATATGAGATGGTTTTTGAAAAATTCTTATGCAATATTCCAATGAATCAAAGCATTAACAGAAATATTAAACTTTCGCGTAAACATAAAACACAGGTTAAAAATTTAATAGAAAGTGTTCAGCAAAACTGGAAACCAATGAAAAAATCATCTGTAGCATTATTACAAAATGAATTTTTTCAACGTTCGGGTAAATTAGTGGTCACCGATCATGATTACACCCTTACAGTAGAACGAAAAACTCAGGATATTTTACTTGATAAACTTGCCTGGGGAATGAGCCTTGTTAAACTGCCCTGGAAAGAAAACTTTATGTTTGTAAATTGGTAATGACTGGTTGCTTTTGTTAAACGCAAAGTGCTATTTATTTAAAGTAGCACTTTTTTTATTTTGTTTATTACTGTTAAAATCTCCTTAATTTTTGAAATTAGAAAACTTTAAAGTCTTTAATTGAGTAATTTAGCATTGGATTAAAAAATGCGTTAAGATTTTCTATGAAAAACATCTTCTTTTTATTGCTTATTTCAGCGGTACAACCTGCATTGGCACAAACCAAACTGGAAAAAGCAATTACCAGTCTTGAAAATAATTACGAACAGGAAAAAGTATACCTCCTTACCGACAAATCACAATATGCAGCCGGTGACCAGATATGGTTCAAAAGTTTGGTTTTTGATGGTTACAATCGTTCTGCATTGTCTACTACTCTATTTGTTGAATTATATGATGCCGATAAAAAATTAATAGACTGGAAAACGGTACTTCTCACCAATGGTGAAGGCAGCGGAGACTTTAAACTTAAAGAAGATCTTCCTGAGCAAATTTATTTTGTAAGAGCCTATACTCCTTACATGACCAATTTTAACGAAGATTTTCAGATTGTTAAAACGATTCCTGTTTACAATCCCAACTCCACTAAAATATTAGAAATTGCAAAAAGTGCAGACTGGTCTGCAAAAGCTTTTCCTGAAGGAAGAACTTTCATTAATGGAGTACCTACAAAATTTGCAGTAAGATTATCCAGCAATACTTCTTTACCAGAAAACTGGAGCGGAAAAGTAATAGATACACAAAATCCGAGTGTACCTGTAACTACCTTTACATCTTTTGATAAAAATGTTGCCTCATTTACAATAACTCCGGCTTCAGGAAAAAAATACCAGGTTATCATTCAGGATAATGCAGGAAAAAAGCAAACCATAGATTTACCGGAAGTGGCAAGCAGTGGTGTAAGTCTTCAAGTTTCCAGCTCTAAGGACGGGATTAAATACAGTTTAAAAGGGATCAATTTAAAGCAACAGCTTCAAAATTATAAAATTGTAGGAACCATCAACAATCATTTGGCATATAGAGCCAATATCAACCAGCTCATTAATGAAGCTTCAAGTCTTATTCCCACCAAAATAAGCAACGGAGCCAACGGTATTTTACAATTAGCCATTTTTGATGAGCAGGATAATTTAGTCGCTCAAAGGCTTTGCTTTATCAAGCCTAATAATTTAAAGGTTGAAAAGGCAGATATTATTAGCAAGAATTTAAAAACCACACCAAGATCCTTTAACAGTATTGATCTTTCCCCGGAATCCTATTTTAAAAGCTATACTGTTTTGGTAAGCGAAAACGATGGCAATAGCACACCGGAAGAAGAGAATCTTCTGAGCAGTCTTTGGTTAACGGGAGATTTTACTTCAAAAATAGACAGTCCGGCGCAATATTTCTCCAGCAATGCCAATAGTGAAGCTTTAGATGCTTTGCTTATTTCCGAAAACTGGAACAGATTTGACTGGAATTCTGTTCTTAACGGATTTGTACCATCCATTAAAAATAATTCTCAAAAATTTCTTTCTTACAGGGTAAAACCTCTTAAAAACAATGCCATGTTGAAAGATACCAATGTGACTTTAGCATTAAAACTAGGTAAGAATGAACCTACTGTTAATTTATTTAAAACGGATCAGAACGGATATGTCTATCTGAATAACCTTAGCTTTGATGAGCCTTTAACTGTTTCGTTATTTGTAAATGCAGAGAAAGATAAAGAATCGAGTACAGATAACTTATTCGTCACGGTAGAGCCACTGGTACTTCCTACACCATTTAAAGGCAACCTCCCAACCACAAAATACAAACTGGTAACAGCAGCAGGAAACAGAAAACTTTCCACAACAATTTCCAGAGCCATCAATACGCAGAAGAATATTAAAAAGACTGAGAATGTTGATGTACAAATTGAAGAAGTAAAATTAGTAGGAAAGAAAAAAGATCCCAAAGAAGAATTGGACAAACAACTTTCTACCGGGATGTTCAGTTCTATAAATTCTACTATATTCGATTTTGTAAATGAAGACCAGCATGTTGGAGGATCCAACAATATTTTTGACTGGCTGCAGGGAAGAGCGGCCGGTTTAACATTTCAACGGGACAATTCGGGAGTGAATGTGCCCTATATTCGTGGGAGTCAGGCAAAGCTCTATTTAGATGAGGTACAAACCGATCCCAGTATGATTGCAAGTCTTCCGGTAACCAATATTGCTATGGTGAAAATTATTAAAGGAGCAGGATTAATAGGTGATGCCGTATTAATTTATACCATGAAAGGGAATATGAAGTCTAAAAGCAATGAGACTGAAAAAGCAGCGCAAAATAACAATCTGGCTATAATAAAAGGATATGATAAACCTGCGGAGTTTCCTATTGAAATGATCGATAATGATTCTCCGGCTAAAATTGAAAATGATACCAGAGAAACATTGTACTGGAATCCTAATTTGTTCGACAGTGACTATGTTCCTCCGAGAATTAAGTTTTTCAATAATGACACGGCAAAGCAATATAAAATGCTTATCATAAGTTTTGATGAAGACGATAACCTACTTTATGATCAGGAAATTTTAAAATAAAGCTAAACGGCATTACTTATCTGAAAGTAATGCCGTTTTAATGATGTGAGCAATAATTATTAAATTCTATTTGGTTTCACAAGGATACCAAAAATCAAAGATTTTTAATTATTTTTGATAGAAAACTACTCCATAGTTCGTTAAAAAATTGCTATGAAAATTGCCAAATTATCAAATATATTCAGATTAATTCGATGGAAAGAAATAGTAGCAATTGTAGTTTTATTATTAGCTTTTGTATTTTTCAGAAGCGAAAGACATGAACTGGCTTCTATAGGTCCACAATTAAAAAATTCAAAAACTGAGTGGATTTTAACCGGAGTTCTCCTGGTGTTGGTTTACGTCTTTCTTCAGGGTTTGATGTATGTCACCAGTTTCCGTAGTGTTCAATTAAATGTCAAACTTTCAGATTCCATCAATTTATTCCTGAAACGCAATCTTCTGAGTGTTTTTCTTCCTGCAGGAGGAGTAAGTTCTCTTGCTTATCTTCCCCGAAATATCAGAATTAAGGGTTACAAATCTTCCAAAATTCATCAGGCAAGTGCTATTTATGGCTTTGTAGGATTTTTAACTGTACTTATCGTCGGAATCCCGTTGATTTTATATGCTGTATCCGTTAATAAAGCTTTTAGCAGCAGCTGGGTAGGAATTATTACATTATCAGTGATATTATTAGTGCTCTATAGTATTTTCATATCATTTAGAAAAAAAAATTTCCTCTACCGTTTCATTGAAAAAAAATTTCCGAAGATCATCAGTTCCATGGAGGAGATCTTCAATAGCGAAATTGATAAAAAATATTTCTGGTATACCGTTGCCGTATCAACATTGATCGAATTTTGCGGCGTTTTCCACTTACTGATTGCGATGTATGCTTTTGGAGTATATCCTTCATTCACTGCAGCTGCCATATCTTATGTGATTTCTATATTGCTGATGATCGTTTCCCCTTTTTTAAGGGGATTAGGAGCCGTTGAATTTTCATTGACTTACATTCTTTCCAATTTTGGTTATCATCACACGGAAGGACTGGGCATTACACTGCTTTACCGTTTTTTTGAATTCTGGCTGCCTTTACTGCTGGGAATAGTTGCCTATCTCTGGAGTGGAAGGAAATTGTTTGCCAGATTATTGCCAGTAATGATGATCTCTTTGTTGGGCATTATTAATATTCTTTCTGTGATTACCCCTGCATTAGCACATCGTCTTTCTATTGTAAAAAGCTATTTCTCGCCGGATTTCATTCACATTTCAAAAATGTTCACGCTTTTATCCGGTGTATTATTGCTGATTACCTCAGCAAATTTATTTAAGGGAACTAAACGGGCATGGTATTTTGCTTTAGTTCTTACAGTCAGTTCCATTATTTTCAATCTCACAAAAGCCTTAGATTATGAAGAAGCCCTTTTTGCCTTATTTACATTGGCATTACTGATTTACAGCCGCAAGGAATATACCTTCAAGGTAAGCAGAATTTCACTTCAACGAGGATTCAGCTGGTTTGTGGGAATTTTTATCAGCATTTCCGTTTTCAATTGTCTAAGCTTCTATTTTATTGATAAATCGCATTTTGGAATAGATTTTACCAAAAAAGAAGCTCTTTATTATACATTCCATACTTTTCTTTTATTTAAAGACACAGGATTAGTACCTCATACAGGTTTTGCGAGAGATTTCCAGAAGCTTAACTACATTTTGGGAGCCATTTCCTGGCTGGTTCTCATCTTTTCTTTTTACCGTACAAACAAACAGTTAGAAGAAGATAATAAGCTCGATCAGGATAATGCAAAGCTCTTAGTTGAAGAATATGGCAATTCTTCTTTGGATTATTTTAAACTGACCTCTGACAAACAATTATTTTTTGCAGAAGGAATAACCGGTTTTTTAGCCTATCGTACCGCCAATGGCTTTGCTGTTGTTTTGGAAGATCCGGTTTGTGCAGAACGTGATAAAGTTCGTTTGATCCAGGAATTTGAAGACCACTGCAAGAATAATAGTCTGAAAACGTCTTATTATCGCGTAGGAGAAAGTGAATTGGTCTATTTTATGCCTTTTGGAAAACAACGGCTATTTATTGGTCAGGATGCCATTCTGGATGCTGAAAATTTCAGCTTATCCGGCAAAGACAAAAAGTCTATCAGAAATGCAGTAAATGCCCTTGAGAAATCAGGATTTAAATCTGAGATAAAATACGCTCCACAAAATGAAATGCTACTAGATAAAATCCAAAATGTATCAGATGAATGGTTAAGAGAATTTGATAAAAAGGAAATTGTTTTTGCCGAAGGAATGTTTGACCGTGGGATATTGAAAAATCAGGATATTATTGTCATTACTGATCATGATGAAAATTGTGTTGCTTTTTTGAATATCATTCCCCATTGTGCTCCGGACGAATGCAGTTACGATATGATTCGAAAAACAGAAAAAGCTCTCAATGGCAGTGTTGATGCTTTGATTTTAAGATTGATAGAATATGCAAAAAGCAAACAGCTAAAATTTATTAATATGGGAATGACTCCGATGGCAGAAATAGAGCAACCCAACAACACCGCAGAAGAGATATTGAAATTCGCTTACCAAAGGATAGGAAGTTTTAAGCATTACCAGACGCTCAGAAATTTTAAAGAAAAATATGCCAATCTTTGGGAAAACAAATACCTGGTTTACAATAACGACCTGGATCTCTTACAATTACCTGCCGCGTTAAATAAAGTAATGAAGCCATGAAAAGAGTTCAAAAATTAATATCTTGCCTATCAGTATTAACACTATTTGTACGCTGTAACTCTAACAATGATTTTAAAGTTACTGAATGGAATGCCCATTCTAACAAACCTATTATCTTCTATATAAGCGGAGATTCCGGGTTTAATACTTTTTCAAAAAGTATGGGAAAAGATCTTCATGCGCTGGGATACGATGTGTTTGCCCTGAACACCCAATCCTATTTCTGGAATAAGAAAACTCCAGAACAAACTTCGTCCGATATTGAGAAATATATCGACCAACAGCTGAAAGGAAGGCAAAATCAAAAAGTAATCATTGTCGGGTTTTCTTTCGGGGCAGATGTTACGCCTTTTGTATATAATCGGTTTTCAGACCCCTTAAAAAATAATATCGAAAAGGTATTCATCATTGGCCCGTCAAAGACCAATGACTTCAAAATTCATTTGGGAGAGTATTTCGGGCAAGAAATTAAAGGCAGCCTTCAGGTAATCCCGGAGATTAATCAAATGAAAAAAGTCCCTGTTATGGTCATTTTAAGTGATTTTGAATTTGCACATTTCCCTTACAAAGAGATAAAGCTAGGTAATAATTACGAGATGAAATATATTGCAGGTGATCATCATTACGGAGGAAATACACAAATGCTGGCCAACTTTATAAACAGTAATCTGCAATAATTTCGTTAAATCATACAACAACAAAACAGGAGTTTTTAAAAAATAAAGTATTTAAAATCAACTACAAATGTTTTGATTGTAATAACACAGCATTCTTTCCATTAAGAGTATTAAAAAAAGTACTATTTTTGTGAGGAATTATAAATGTTGTCTAATAGCAGATTTATTATTACATTAGACATACCAATTTATGAAATATTAAAATTCACCCAAATGAAAAAATTAATTCTACTCCTTACTTGTTCGTTCGGTATTTCGGTTTTTTCACAAATTAAAGTACTAAAAAACGAGACTTTAGTAGAAATTGGAAAAGATAATTCTGTAGGTTTATTCAAAAAAGACGATAAATTCACTATTAATTATCAGGACCTCAATACAAGTAATCTCAATACATTCAGATCATTTTCATTTTTAGATGTAAATGGGGATGTAGAAGGTCTCTATAAATTAATTACCGATGGCCTTATAGATCAACCAACAGGAAATATTACCCTGGAGCTTCCTAATGACATTATTGAGCTGCACTATGAAAAAAACTACGGTCAGCCTACCGTTCAGTTTATTCAGTATATCAATAAGAACAGGAAGTATGTAGGGAAATCCCAGTTTTTAAATAAGAAACAGATTGATAAGATCTTTGGTATAGGAACAACCAGATCAGCATTGTACAAGCCTGTTGCAAAGAACAATCTCACTCCTGTGAATCCAATGCCTGCTCCCGAAACCGCAAAGCCGGCAACGACGAAAGGAAAGAAATCAAAAAAATAATTAATAATACTTAACTCATTCTCTTAGGATGAGTTTTTTATTTTTATTTTTGTAAAAAAGATTCTCATCAGATTATGTCCCTTCAAATAACGCAATTAACGAAAAAGTTTGCAGAACAAACTGCGCTTAACAATATTAATATTTCAATCGATAAAAATGAGATCATTGGTCTTCTGGGTCCAAACGGTGCCGGAAAATCCACACTTATGAAATCCATTGTCGGTGCACTTACCATAGATGAGGGTGAAATTATTTTTAACGGGAAAAACATTACAGAAAACGAAATAGAAAGCAAGAAAAAAATTGGTTTTTTACCTGAGAACAATCCACTTTACCTGGAAATGTATGTGAAGGAATATCTGCAATTTGTAGCCAATATTCATAAAATTCCTACATCAAGAGTAGATGAGGTGATCGATTTGGTAGGAATTACTCCGGAAAAATCTAAAAAAATAGGACAGCTTTCTAAAGGATACAAACAAAGAGTAGGTCTTGCACAGGCCATCATTCATCAACCGGATTTATTGATCCTGGATGAGCCAACCAACGGCCTTGACCCCAACCAAATCATCGAGATCAGAAATGTGGTAAAGGAAATCGGTCAGCAAAAAACCGTTTTACTTTCTACCCACATCATGCAGGAAGTTGAAGCTCTTTGTTCCCGTGTAATCCTTATCCATAAAGGAAATATTCTCCAGGATTGCCCTATTGAAGAGTTTAAAGGTAAATTTGAAAGCCTTGAAGAAGCTTTTGCAAGCTATACCGCATAAAAAAGAAGAAAGCCCGAAAAATTTCGGGCGTTCTTCTTTTCTTTAGCAATCATTAGACATAAAAGATTCTCTGAGATTGTAACAAAAAGGATTAATTAGCTTTAAATTTGATAAATTTACATCACCAATAAAATATTAAAAATGATCAAAAAACTTTTATTTGCAGCACTTTGTATCGTTCAGTGTTCATTATTCACAGCACATACAATTCATGAGAATCCTGTTTCAAAAGAAAATTATAAACAGGAAAAAGTACCAAAATCAGTTATTATTAAAACGAAAAAGTTCAAGCTCAAAATAGATAAGCAGCCCAATGGGAAATATCTTTATCAATCTTGGGCAGCGACCGGAAAAGTAACTTCAAAACCGAGCATGATTATTTCTGACGGAGAGTTGATTCCTGACGGAACCGGAGGAAATTATTATTATGAATTTAACAATAATGGCTATACTTATCAGGTCTGGAGAAATTATTTAACCGATTCGCCTAAAAAAGCACCTTATACCCTTGTTGTAACTGATCAAAACGGAAAAACAATCGTCAATCAGGATGGACAGATCGTAAAAAATTAAAATAAAGAACTCTCACCTCAACAGTGAGAGTTTTGTTTTTATGTACCTGCTGGTTTTATTTTCAAATAAAAATTACTTTCATCAAAACTTTCTTTTGCCGCATTATAGCCTATATTGAAAATCTGCTCAAGGCGATCTTTTTTCCTTTCAAAAGTTCCGAAACTGGATAATTTTTGAGAGGAAATGAACCAGTCACAATACTCGAATTTTACTTTTTCAATTCTGTATGAAAGAAGATCATAAGAACGTGAAACAATAGCTTTTATCGACTTCAAATCATTGATTTTAATATCATGAGGCGGAGAGACGAAAACCCCGATCAGCTTATCACAGTCATCCCGAATAATATCAGCGGGAAAATTATTAAGAACTCCCCCATCACAAAACATTTCTTCCTCCAAAATATAAGGTGTCGTAATCCCAGGAATAGAACAGGATGCTATAATGGCATCGGTAACCAGGAAATCGTTATCAAAGATCTTTTCAGTTCCGGAAACCAACTCGGTAGCCACGATCTTAACCTGTTTCTCTAAATCCCCGATTTTCATATTCTGAAAAATAGGTTTCAGATAATTGTTAAAAATAACAGAAGAAACCAATCCCGGCTGATTGAACGTAAAATGTTTCCAGTTGAAAAAATATACTGACTGAAAAAAATCAAGGATTTCTTCTGGTGTTTTCCCTACTGCATAAAGGCATCCGACAATAGAACCAGCACTACAACATGCCAAAATATCTACATCAATATTTTTTTCAAGCAAAAATTTTAAAACTCCTGCATGAGCAATACCTTTGGTACCACCACCCGATAAAACCAATCCTGTTTTTTCAAAGTTCATTGAATAAATTTAAGAAAACATCGTTACACAATGCATTTAATAATCTAAATATTTTGTTAATTTTTCGGAAAAGAAAAAACCACAGAAGAATCTGCGGTTTTTAATATTTAAAATAATAATCTCAGATTAAATGTGGATCACTTCTCCGTAAGCAGCAGCAGCAGCTTCCATAATAGCTTCAGAAACTGTCGGGTGCGGGTGAATAGACTTGATGATTTCGTGACCTGTAGTTTCTAATTTTCTAGCAACAACAGCCTCAGCAACCATATCTGTAACACCATCTCCAATCATATGGCAACCTAACCATTCACCGTATTTAGCATCGAAAATAACTTTGATGAAACCATCTGTATTTCCGTTCGCTGTAGCTTTTCCACTTGCAGAAAGAGGGAATTTACCCACTTTGATTTCGTAGCCTTTTTCTTTAGCTTGCTTTTCTGTAAGACCAACAGAAGCAACTTCGGGGTGGCAGTATGTACATCCAGGAATATTGCCGTAGTCGATTTTCTCAACGTGCATTCCTTTGATTTTCTCAACACAAGTAATCCCTTCAGCAGAAGCAACGTGAGCCAATGCTTGAGTTGGAATAATATCTCCGATTGCATAGTATCCAGGAACCGAAGTTTCGTACCATTCGTTTACCAAAACTCTACCTTTATCGGTCTGGATTCCCACTTCTTCAAGACCAATGTTCTCGATATTGGCAGCGATTCCTACAGCAGAAAGTAAAATATCAGCTTCAAGAACGATATTTCCTTTCGCAGTTTTTACAGTAGCTTTTACGCCTTCTCCACTTGTATCAACACTTTCTACAGAAGCATTCGTCATGATTTCGATCCCTGATTTTTTCAGAGATTTCTCTAAGTGTTTAGAGATTTCCTCATCCTCTACAGGAACGATGTTTGGCATAAATTCAACAACAGTTACTTTCGTACCCATTGTGTTATAGAAATCAGCAAACTCTACTCCGATAGCTCCGGAACCTACTACGATCATAGATTTTGGCTGCTCAGGAAGAGATAATGCCTGTCTGTATCCAATTACTTTTTTACCATCCTGAGGTAAGTTCGGTAATTCTCTTGAACGAGCTCCTGTTGCGATAATGATGTGAGTCCCTGTGTATTCAGTTACTTTTCCTTCGTTATCTGTAACAGAAACTTTTTTACCTTTTTGTACTTTTGCTGTTCCTAAAATAACGTCGATTTTATTCTTTTTCATCAAGAATTCAATCCCTTTGCTCATTTTGTTGGCAACACCACGGCTTCTCTGAATTACGTTCGGAAATTCAAAACTTCCTTCCACTTTGTTCAAACCATAATCTTCAGCATGGTTAATATAATGAAAAACCTGAGCCGACTTCAATAAAGCTTTAGTTGGAATACATCCCCAGTTAAGGCAAATTCCACCTAAATTTTCTTTTTCGATAATTGCAGTTTTGAAACCCAATTGTGCCGCTCTAATTGCAGTAACATATCCACCAGGACCACTTCCGATGACAATAATATCGTAATTCATTAGTTTAAAATTTTTATGCGAATTTAAGGAAAAATATTGGATGAAGCACGTTTCTGAAAATTCGTGAAGCAATGCATAATAAATACTATTCCGTTCTATCTAAAAACAAAAAGAGAACACAAAAAGCATTCTCTTTTTAATAAATTTTATTTTACATTGAATATTTAGTAAAAATGGAAATATAGAATTAAACTATACCCTTTTTACTATTTTTAAAAAATCTATACTATTATAGTTTTTTAAGTAATCTTTTCTGACTTTCATATTTTTCATTCAATGCTTTCAGCTGATCTCTTTTCATCTTTTTTGTTGCTAAAGGATGATTCAGAATTGCTTTTCTTTCTGCATTATATCTTCTATCAAGCTCTTGTCTTTTATGCGTTATGAGCTCTTTTTTTGAAGGATGTGGTGGTAATTCCTGGGCAGAAATATTCATTGCCAAACCTAATAACAATACTAATGATATCAATAACTTTTTCATGACATTTACTTTTTAGAATGATTAATTAATACATTCGGTTCTAAAGTAAACATTACATATTTCATACCATAATTTCAGCAATATATTATTGAACTTCAACATTTTGTTTCAAAGGCAGATTTTTAGAAGAGTTTCCTACAAAAATCCTGTATGTTCCTTTTTCCATGATCCAGTTCATTTTCTCATCTAAAAACTGTAATTCTTTCACAGGAACTTCAATTGAAATTTGTTTTGATTCTCCCGGTTTTAACTCTACTTTTTGAAAACCCTTCAACTCAATAATTGGTCTCGAAACTGAGGCTAACAAATTTTTTATGTATAACTGAACAACTTCACTTCCTACTTTTGAGCCTGTATTTTTTACATTGGCCTTTGCGATGATTGTATCATTTTCAGCAAATTTTGATTGATTTAATTCTAAATCGGAAATTTCAAAAGTCGTATAACTTAATCCAAAGCCAAAAGGATATAAAGGTTCGCCACTCAAATCATAATAATCATTTCCTCTTCCTGTCGAATGATGATTGTACGTCAACGGCAATTGTCCTTCTTCAACCGGGAAGGTTACCGGCAATTTCCCGGAAGGATTTTCTGCGCCGAAAAGTACTTTTGCCACGGCATTTCCGCCTTCTTCTCCGGGATACCAAACGTCTAAAATGGCTCCGACTTTATCTTTCCAATCCGTAGTTTTTATGGCGGAACCCCCAACTAAAACAATGGCTGTCGGCTTATTTAATTTTGAAACTTCCTGAATAAATTTTTCCTGATTTCCGGGTAAACTCAGCGAAGAACGATCCTGAAATTCGCCTTCATGAATTCCGGCGGTGACAATGATATAATCTGCATTTTGAGCAAGTTTTAATGCTTCATCAAAATCTTTCTGCTCATCATTTAAACCATAATTCCAGATCAGCTCGATGTTGGCTTCTCCCCTGTTTTCATGGAATTCTGCGGCAATATCATATTTTTGACCTTTAATAAAATCAATATCGATGGTTTTGGTTGAATAACTCAGCTTTTCCCAATTATCAATTAATAATTTGCCGTTTACATATAATCTGAAACCGTCATTTCCCCTTAAACCCAACTGATATTTTCCTGAACTAGGAGCTTCCAGTTTTCCTGTCCAGCGAACACTGTAGTTGTCGGGTTGTAATTTTTCAGGATTTGGAGAATATAAAGTCCATTTGAAATTTAATTGTTCGTCCTGTTTTTCAAACGCCGGATTTCCTTTTAAATCTGAATTGGAAAAATAATTTCCTTTTAGTCCTTTTTGATTTTCGGAAGACAAAAATTCGGTCGAAACTGTTACAAATTGCTTCAAATTCCAGTCAATTCCTTTTGAATAATTGACTTCAATATTTTTATTTTTAACGAAATTTTTAATTCCATCCAAAATATTCACCTTTTTATTTCCCGGTCCGGAATAACCGCCCAATCTTGCATCGACAGCATCGGTTCCAACCACCAAAATCTTTTTATAATTCTCAGAAATCGGAAGTGTTTTATTGTTATTTTGGAGCAAAACAAAAGATTCGATTGCCGCTTTTTCTGCTAAAGGCTTATTATTAATTTTCTTTAATTCATCAATATCTTTGCTGGAAACATAGGGATTTTCAAACAAACCGAGCTCAAATTTTGCTCTCAAAACTCGTGCTACTGCATCATCAATTCTCTCCTTCGAAATCCTTCCATCCAAAAACGGTGGAATAAACAACTTATAATGCTCATATTCTGTCTGGAAAATCACATCAAGTCCCGCATTTATGGCCTGTGCAGAAGCATCATCATAATCTTTTGCCGTAAAATGCAGAACATTTGCTCCCCCAACCGCACTTGCATCGCTGATCACAAAACCTTTGAAATTCCATTCTTTTTTTAGTTTTTCAGTCAACAACCAATGATTTGCTGTTGAAGGTCTTCCATCCAATAAATTATAAGAAGTCATCACCGAACGGCTTTTTCCTTGTTGAAAAGCTTTTTGAAAAGGAATTAAATGGGTTTCTTCTAAATATCTTTTACTCCAATGGATTGGATATGAATCTCTTCCACCTTCACCAACATTCGCTAAAAAATGCTTCGGAGTTGTAATAATTCCCTGATTTTCAAAAGAACTTATAAAATTCACTCCCATCACGGAAGTCAAAAACGGATCTTCGCCATACGTTTCCTCCGTTCTTCCCCATCGAACATCGCTTGCCAAATTCACAACCGGAGTCAAAATCTGACGGATCCCTCTTAATTTCGATTCTTTGGCAATTGCTGTGGAAGCCTCCTTCATCAACTCAGGATTGAATGTCGCCGATAAACCGATCGCCTGTGGAAAAGCAGTTGCTCCTTCACGCATTAATCCGTGTAAAGCCTCATCAAAAGGGATAATCGGGATTCCCAACCGAGACTCTTCCACGAAATATTTCTGAATGGCGTTTATTTTTTTTGCCAGCCTTTCCGCATCTTCATTCGCATTATATTTCAACAATTGTCCGGCAACTCCGCCACCCTGATTTCCCGCACTTACCTGCAAACCGAAAATTCCATGAGCATATTGTCCTTTCGGAACATGATCCAAATCTCCGGGAATCATGAAGCATTGCCAGAATTTTTCTTCGGGAGTCATTCGTTTCAGTAAATCCTGAACTCTGGCTTCTACAGGTTGTTTTGGATCTTTGTATAATGGTTTTTGAGCTGTAATACATGTTGTGCTCAATAACGAAATTATTATAATTTTAAATCGAAGTTTTAAAGACATCGCAAAATAATTTAATTTTTATACGTTCTTTTGTCTTAAAACAAAAGAACCAAAAGTTCAAGACTTGGAACTCTCCGCTAAAAATTAAAATTTAATCCTAAAATTCCCAAAACTTGCGCGAATTCAATATTTGTTCTTCGGTTCGATACTTTTGTCGCGCTTCAAACAATGGGAATTTCTTAACGGATTAAATTTTAATTTTCTTAACGCTCCGATTTCCTATGTCGTTTTTTGATATAAAAGTAGTCCACAATTTGAGCTATTGTATAATTTGAACTACGGTGGAATATTTTAACTGATTTCTTTCTTTCGGTAAATTAATTTCAATTGAATTCCCTATCTTTTTCCATTGGATTTTATTGGATAATCCTAAAACTTTCAAAGATTTTGGCTTAAAATTTTCCGGAATTGTAAAACTTAATGTTGGTGGAGATCGATAATCTGACTGATCATCTAAATGAAAAATATTCACTGTTTTTCCGTCTTTGCTTTGCGTATAATAAAAATTCCCGTCATGGTAAGGAGCAATACTTCTCGTCGCAAAAACCGCAGACTGATTTTTATCCATCCAACCTGAAATTTCCTTTAATCTTTCATAAACAATAGCATCATAATCTCCGCTGGGTCCGGGAGCAATATTCATCAGGTAATTTCCTCCTCTTGAAATAATTTTCACCAGCGTTTCAATGATTTTTTGAGACGACTTATAATTGTCATTCGGAACATACGAAAATGAATCGCCCATGGTGATGCAGCTTTCCCATGGAATTGAAAGTGGTTTTTCAGGAACGGCCTGTTCAGGCGTCACATAATTTTCCCATTTTCCGGGAACCGTGCGGTCTACGACAATAATTCCGGGTTGATTTTTCCTGGCCATCGTCCCGATTTTATCCATATCGATATCCTGCTCAACCTTGATGGTTCTCTGCCATTCAACATTGGGATCGATCGTTTTGAATGGACGAACCCAACCTCCGTCTAACCAAAGAATATCTATTTTACCGTAGTTTGAAGTAATTTCGTTCAGTTGATTAAAGGTGAAATTTTTGAAACTGTTCCATCTTTCAGGGTATTTTTTCGGATCGTAGTTTACATTTCGGTCTTTTGGAGGAAAGTAGGACCACCAATAATCGTCGGAGTGCCAATCAGGTTTTGAGAAATAAGCACCGATCTTAAACCCTGCTTTTCGGAATGTATTGAAAATTTCCTTCGTCACATCCGCTTTCGGATTTTTAGAAAAAGGAGTTTTTGTAGAAGTTATTTTGTAATCAGACTGTTTCGTATCAAACATGGCAAAACCGTCGTGATGTTTTGTTGTGAACACCACATATTTCATTCCCGCTTTTTTCACCGCATCTGCCCATTTTTGAGGATCGAATTGAGTCGGATTGAAAGTTGTCTGAAGATTTTCATAATTTTTTACATATTCGTAGTACGATTTTCCGTGTTCCGGTTTTCTCTGTGTCCACGATTCATCTTCCGGACATAGGCTCCAACTTTCGACAATTCCCCATTGACTGTATGTTCCCCAATGCATAAACAATCCGAATTTAAAATCCTGCCAGTTTTCAAGATTCTGGATAACAAGCGGATCCGTTGGCTTTTGATAGCCATCGGAAACGTTATGAGCCTGTGAAAAAAAAGCCGATGATATGAGTAAGGATGAAAGAAATAAGGTTTTCGTTTTTGGCTTGATGAACATTAAGTTTAGTTTTTGCTAATTTAATGTTTAAACGGAAAATTTTAACCACAAAATACACAAAAGATTAAAACGCATTAGAATTTAAGATATTATCACACTTTATAGAAGAACACATTAGTTTTTGAAAATCAAAGATTTTCTGTTGCGTGGGTTTCTAATTCCGTTTATTTTTTATTTTTAAACCAGATCGTTAAATGCAGATTCAATATTTGAATAAGTAAATTCAAAGCCACTTTTTATTAATTTTTCAGGATAAACATTTCGGCTTTTCAACAATAATTCGGTTTCGGTTCTTAAGAACACGGATGCTATTTCCAGTTGCCAAACAGAAGCATTCAATCCAAACGGAATTTTCATTTCTTTTCTTAATTTCCTCATGAATTCTTCATTTGGTAAGGGGTTGGGAGCCGTAATATTAACTCCACCAACAATATTTTCATTATTAATGACGTGTTCTATAGACCTGCAAAAATCATCAATATGAATCCAGCTTACGTTTTGATTTCCTCTTCCTTGTTTTCCGCCTAAACCTAATTTCGTGATCGTTTTCAGTTTTGGAAAAGCGCCGCCATTATTTCCAAAAACGATGGAAGTTCTCAAAACGACTTTTCGCACATTTTCTGTTCTTACTTTAAAAAATTCTTTTTCCCAGCTTTTACAGATATTCATAGAAAAATCGTCGCCAATGATTCCGTTTTCTTCTGTGTTTAAATGGGTCTCTGAGTGAATATAAATGGTTGCTGAACTTGCATTTAGCCAAACTTTAGGCTTATCAATACATTCATCAATTGCCTGCTGAAGAATTTTTGTGCTTTCAATTCTTGAATTGTAAATTTCTTTTTTGTTCTTTTCCGTATATCGGCAATCGACAGATTTTCCTGCGAGATTGACCAAAATATCAGAATTTTCGAGTAATTTTTTCCATTCGCCCAAAGTTTTTGCATTCCAGTACATTTCATTTTTACGTTTTGGATTTCTGGTTAAAATATAAACCTGATTTCCTTTGTCTGTAAAATATTTTTCGAGATTTTTTCCGAGGAAGCCGGTTCCGGCGGCAATGATTATTTTCATTTGGTTGATCGGATTTAGTTGATGGTTGATGGATTTAAATATTGAGATGTTTCGACAAGCTCAGCATGACATTGCTAATACTAACTGTTTTGAAACTTTTTACTTGGTTCTTTTTACTTTTATATTAAATACTTTTTTGTTTTCACTTCAATTTTAGAACCTTCTGCGAGCATGACGGAGATTGGCTTTTGGAAATTTAAACATTCAAAATCGTTACCATAGACTTTTTGAAAATCTATTTTTAACTGATAGTTTTTGATTAAATAATAATCCCATTTCGGATGACAGACTTCATACTCGGAAGTTTTATTTTCCTTTTTTGTAAACCCGTAATAATGTTCCGTAATGAATTCAAATTCAGAATTGTTTTTCATTTTCAAAGGCTTATTTTCAGCTATGATTTCGATAGAATGCCATTTTTTATCTTTCCATGAATATTTTATTAACAATTCCTGATCTTTCTGATTAATTTTATTTTTCATTGGATTCGTTATATAATTTTCTTTATAAACCGAATTGGCAACAAAACTCAAAGCCGGCTTTGGAACAATTTCTTTGATGAAAACAACTCCTCTTTTCCATTTATTTTCTTCTTTTTTCTTTACATAAAATCTTAAATTCACTTCTTCAAAATTTCTGTGAAATGGAATGGGAAGTCCGAGTAATTTTGTATTTAAAAACATAAATCCGACTACACTTACATAACATTTCCCTTGGTAAAAATCGAGTTCTGTTCCTTTTGGAAGATATTTTTCTAAAATCTTGGGATTGATTTCATAGTTGATGATCGCTAGTTTTCGCCATTCGGCTTTTAGGAAGTCCATTTTGTTTTGGTTGTTGGTTAATTGTTATTCGTTGATAGTTTTAATGTTGAGATGCTTCGACAGGCTCAGCATGACATCGCTAATACTCACCGTTTTGACGCTCGCTTCGCTCGCATTTTCCCTTTAATTTTTTATTATTCTCTGCGGTTTCTTTAATTAATTGATTTCGTTCTAAAAGAAATTTTTTCATATAATTTTTGAGATAAAGCTTATTAAAAATTTTTCCGATGATTCCAAACGGAGATTGAAATTCGAAAATATCTGTCATAATTGTGTTTTCACCTTCCTGCCTGAAAATATGCTGATGTTTCATAGATTTAAATGCTCCTTGCAACATAATATCTGTGAAATGATGCGGTTTATTCATGGCAATAATCTTTGTGGTTAATGTCTGCACAACTCCCAAATGTTTTGCCTTCCATGTTACGGTCTCGCCCAGTTCGATCAACCCCGAAGTTCGTCCTGTGATTGCTTTTTCTCCGGTTTTAAAAGTCGATTTTTGGTGAAGATCGATGTCTCTTGCCAAATTAAAAACAGCTTGAATGTCGGATTTGATGATTGTGTCTAAATAGATTGTTGCCATTTTTATTGGTGTTGTTTATAGGAGTTGAGATGCTTCGACAGGCTAAGCATGACATCGCTAATACTGACCGTTTTGACGCTCGCTTCGCTCGCGTTTTATTCCATTACGAACTGTTTTTATTCATTTAATAAGACTAAAACGATTATCGTTGTCATTCTGAAAATCACCCAGGAAAGTGTTGGAAGAAAGTTTAATTTTAGAATCCGGCATCTTCTTATGTGTTCCAAAAACATGGTGAATACTACAATTCCGAAGTATATTATTGAGGAAACCGGATTTAGATTTAAAAATAATGCGGGAATTAAGAGTAAAGTTCCGATCAGAGAAACGGTCATCATATTTCCCAGATAATTCCAGACCTTATCTTTTAAATACGATTTTAAAAATATGGTTTGCCAGATGATCTGTCCTGAACATATTGCAAATTCTCTCCAGAAATTTTGCGTTAAACCTAGATTTAATTTTGTTGAGAAAATGCTTAAAATATATCCCGAAAAAATCACGACAAAACTTAGATATGCTCTTCTGTATTTTAAGTTAAAATCCGGAACACAGGCTTCTTCCGTATTGTCTTTTTTCGAAGGAATAATTTGTTTTCTGTTGTAAGAAACAAAAGAATACAGCTTTTTGAAAAACCAATACAAAGGCTTGATTCTGGCAATCTTTTCTAATGAGGGAAATGAATTTCCGATAATTAATAATAAACTATCCAAACCGTAAATCACTTTATTTTTTTCGTGATCAACTAAAGCGATCTCATTTTTTGCACGATTGAAATCAATCAGGTTTTTATTCTTAAAACTCAGTTCTGTAAAGGCTTCTCTTCCTTTTTCGTCGAGCATTCCGGATTTTATGAAACCTTTTGAATAGATGTTGCACATCGGGCATTCGTTGTCGTAGATAAGGGTATGATTTTTAAGGGTTTTCATGTCTTTATTTTTGAGATTTATAAAATTTGTAAGCATCATAAACATATACAATTGCCAGGAATGGACTGTAGAAAGCTGAAGCAAGTAAAATATATCCAAAAAAATTAGTTACATCATTATTGTTATTAAAACCTAAAATAACCAGCCAGGAAATCCAAACAGGAATTATAAAAAATCCATAAACAATATATCCTAATGACTTTCTTGTTTCTTGAAATGCTTTTATACAAAAACTTATCAACTGAGGAATTCCTACAACAAAGTAAAATAAGAAGGCTCCATACCCTAATCTAATTCCTATAATTATTGAAAGTACACCTGCAATAAGTACAAAGATTTGAAAATAAAAATCGTTTTTAGCAAAAGTTTTCATGGCTATTAATTTTTAAAAGTTCAAAAAATCTCCTCTTGTTCTTTTATTCTGAACCTTGAAGGTGAAATACATCCAGATTTTAAATATCAGTGTTTTCATTTTTGATGATTTTATCTTTGTTCATGGCGTGTTTACGGCCTTTTAAGAAAAGTAATAGATTCAGAAGCATCATTACTCCGAGATAAATAGAAAATCCGCCAATTTTCTTGCTTAATGCAACTACCAATCTTTCAATGGTTTCGATTTGGAAAAACTCAATAATACAAAGTGCAAAACCAATGTTTAAAAGATAGAAACCGATTTTGAACAATGAATTCGTTGCTGTCGCGATATCTTCTTTTTGGTGGAAAATATCGATCATGAAAGTTTTAGAATTTTTAAACAAGAACTGAGATACACAAATCGTCAAGATAATGACAATCGGTAAATAGATCATGTAGGCAGAAAAATTATAGGTTGCTGTGGTTAAAATTGTTGTATTCATAGCATTATCATTTTATAGTTAAATTTTTTCTTAAAAAGTAAAATGTAAAAATGTTTATAAAGTGTAAAAAGCAAAGGATTAAAATAATGTATCCTATTTTGATGGCAGTGACTGTAATCGGCATGGCGGGGGCTCGTTATGCGGGCGCGTTTTAGCCAGTTTAGCGTCTGAACAACATTGAATATTCTTTTCCAATAAATCCAGACGGCTGTGCTAGTATGCGGCAGCGCCTTGCGGAGACAGGGCGAATATCCGTAGAAAAG
>JBCNMJ010000050.1:0-25984 GCA_039594975.1 Chryseobacterium sp.
AATCCAGGCGGACCGAATAATGGCTCTGCAGGACAATATTTTGTCGGTGATTTTGACGGAAAAACCTTTAAAATCGATGAACATTTCACAAAACAGCTTCAAAAAGAAAAAGCTGCCTGGCTGGATTGGGGAAAAGACAATTATGCCAGCGTTTCTTTTGATAATGTTTCGCAAGGGAAACGGGTGATTATTGGTTGGATGAGCAATTGGGAATATGCACAGGAAGTTCCTACGGAAGCGTGGAGAAGCAGTACGACAATGGCGAGGGAAGTTTCACTCAAAAAAACAAAGGATGGTTATATCCTTAAAAATATTCCGGTTGCCGGACTGAAAAATTATAAAGGGAAATCTATCAGGAAAAAAATCAATCTGAAAAGTGAAAATAAATTAGTAAGTCCGTCAGATATTGACCTGACTAAAGCCGTTCTCGATTTAAATTTAAAGAAGATGACTGCCGGAACTTATAGATTCGCCCTGAAAAATTCTTTAGGAGAAGAAGTCGTTTTTGGAATTGATAATAAAACAAAAGAATTGTTCGTAGACCGCTCCAAATCAGGGAAAACAGATTTCGGAAAAAACTATTCAACACCTGTTACCAAAGCACCATTGAATCAGATCTATTCCGAAGCCAAAATGAAACTGGTCATCGACAAGACTTCGATTGAAATCTTTTTTAATGACGGCGAAAAAGTATTGACCGAAATCTTCTTCCCAAACGAACATTTCTCAGAACTGACCTTATTAACAGACACAAAAGGAAGCTCATTAAATATCAATGCACATCAGCTTAATATTAAATAAACAACATCTGTGTAGAATATTCCGTAGACAATTAATTAAAATTAAAACTATATGATATGAAGAAATATAAAATTGCAGTCGCCTTTTGCCTTCTTCCGTTTTCCTACCTTTTTGCGCAGGAAATTGTGAAAGGAAAGGTGCTGTCTCCCAATCAGAAACCGCTGAGCGGCGTGACTGTCACTGTTTCCGAAACGGGTACTACTACAACGACTGATAGCAATGGAACATTTCAGATTAATGATTTGAAGAAAGGTAACACGCTGGTTTTTACCTATCCCGATTATACCACGAAAGAAGTGGTGGTGGATGAGAAAACTGTCCTCAACATCATTCTGGCAGCCGATAAGGTGAAGAACATTGACGAAGTAGTGGTGACCGGATATACCAAGCAGAAAAAAGCCGACATCACCGGAGCAGTTTCCATCGTTGATATGAAAGACTTGAACAAACAGGCAGAACCGAATCCTATCAAATCATTACAGGGAAGAGTGGCTGGGGTGAATATCTCTGCCGATGGTTCGCCTTCGGGAGGAAGTACCAAAGTCCTGATTCGTGGTGTCGGAACACTGAACAATACCGATCCGCTTTATGTCATAGATGGTGTACCAACAAAAGCAGGAATGAACGAATTGAATCCGGGCGATATCGAAACGATGCAGGTACTGAAAGATGCTTCCTCCGCAAGTATCTACGGTTCCAGAGCGGCAAACGGTGTGATCATCATCACCACCAAAAAAGGGAAAAAAGGCAAGATGAGAATCGATCTGAATTACTACACCGCCTTTTCCCAATATGCGAAAAAAACGCCTGTTCTCAACGCAAAACAATTCGGGCAGGTGCTTTGGCAGGCTAATATCAATGACGGTCTGAATCCGAACAATAATAACCTGAGCTACAGCTTCGACTGGGGCGTTCAGGACGGCGTTCCGACCTTGTACAACAGCTACGTTCCGGAATATCTGGATGTGGCAAAAACCATCAAATCTGCCAACACCAATTGGTATGATGAGGTTTCCCAGACCGGTGTTGCCAATTCTTTGGATGTGGCGGCTTCAAGCGCATCAGACAAAGGTTCTTATTATTTCTCGATGGGATATTATGATAATGACGGTATCGTAAAGCTGACAAATTTCAGAAGATTATCTGCCCGTGTGAATACTTCTTATAATTTTTTCGATGGTAAATTAAAAATCGGGGAAAATTTTACATACAATAAAACCAACGAATTGATGGATCCTGGCGTTCTTGATCCGGCTTTAAGAGCGCTGCCGATTATTCCCGTTCATACTGTGGACGGAATCGGGTGGGGTGGTCCGGTTGGTGGGATGAATGACCGTCAAAATCCTGTCCGTCTTTTGGAATACAACAAAGACAATGGTTATCGTTACCAGCGTTTTTTCGGAAACGTCTATGCCGAATTACAGCCTGTGAAAAACCTTACATTGAAATCAAGTTTCGGTGTTGATTTTTCGAATTATTATAAAAGAATGTTACAAAGAAGCTATGTTTCCGGCTATCTTCAGAATAAAACAAATGCTGTAAATATTGACCAGTCCGATACTGAAAAATGGACCTGGACCAATACCGCTCAATACACTGCCAAAGCGGGAAATCATCATTTCGATTTGCTGGGCGGAATGGAAATGTATAAAGATACCTATAACAATACATGGCTCAGAAAAGAAGGATTTTTGATTGAAACTCCCGATTATATGTATCCAGACGCGGGAACGGGAGATGCTTTCAACGGTGGAAGCTCTACCTATTACAGCTTGTTGTCATACTTCGGGAAGTTCTCTTACGATTATGACAATCGTTATCTTTTCTCTGCAACGGTACGTTATGACGGCTCATCAAGATTCGGGAAGAACAACCGTTTTGGAACATTCCCGGCATTTTCGGCTGGATGGAGAATCAACAAAGAAGATTTTGCGGAAAAATGGATTCCGTTTTTCTCAGATTTAAGGCTGAGAGCAGGTTGGGGACAGACCGGAAACCAGGAAATCAGCAATTCGGCAGTATATTCTCTTTACATTGCCAATTATGCAGGCGGAAATCCGACCTGGGCAACTTCCTACGGAACGGCTTACGATATTTCGGGGGTGGGAAGCGGTTTATTACCTTCAGGATTCATCGCAACACAAACTAAAAATGACGATTTGAGATGGGAAACTACCACGCAGACCAATCTCGGTCTGGATTTCGGATTTTTTAATCAGAAACTGACGGGAAGCGTTGATATTTATAAAAAAAATACCAAAGATATTCTCGTTTTGCCTCCTTATCTGGGCGTGATAGGCGAAGGCGGAAATCGCTGGATCAATGGAGCATCTATGGAAAATAAAGGGATTGAGGTTGCTTTAGGTTATCAGAATAAAACTTCCGGCGGATTCGGCTATGAGATTTCAGGAAATTTCTCAATGAACCGGAACAAAATCACGGAATTACCACAATCCGTTATCAACAATTATGGCGGAAACGGGACAACCGATAATATTCTCGGAAGGCCAATCAATTCAATGTATGGTTATGTTGCCGACGGACTTTTCAGAACGCAGGCAGAAGTTGATAATTCCGCTACGCAGCCGGGTAAAGGTTTAGGAAGAATCCGTTATGCCGATTTAAATAATGATGGAATTATCGACGACAAAGACAGAACGTGGATCGGAAATCCGAATCCGGGATTTATGTATGGCGTTAATCTTAATTTCTCTTATAAAAATTTTGATTTGTCTACCTTTTGGCAAGGCATCGGCGATGTGGATGTCATTAATTCTAAAAAATACCAGACCGATTTCTGGAGTGTGGATGATGTTGGGTCCAATAAAGGAACGAGATTACTCAATGCATGGTCACCACAGAATCCAAATTCTGATATTCCGGCACTCACAACGGTGGACAGCAACGCAGAATCCAGATTTTCATCCTATTATGTAGAGAACGGAAGTTATCTGAAATTAAGGGTTTTACAGTTAGGGTACAGCATTCCTAAAAATGTGTTGGAGCAATACAAGCTTACCAATTTCAGGATTTACATCAGCGCACAGAATCTTCTGACCATCAAATCCAAAAGCTTCACAGGTATCGATCCGGAAACGCCGGCTTTCGGCTATCCACTTCCGCTGACGTTTAATTTTGGAGTTAATTTATCACTATAATATTTGAATAAATTTTCGCAGATTATCCAGATGAAATTGATTAAAAAAATCTGCTCGATTTGCGAAATCAGCGAGAGACAAAAAAATCAAAAATAATATTAAAACAATGAAAAAATATATTCTATTAACAGTTGCCTGTGCATTTCTGTTGGGAACAACTTCCTGCAACGATTTTTTGGACAATGAGCCAAGAGGCGTGCTTTCCGAAGCCGATGTTGTAACGCCTGAAAATGTGGACGGTTTTGTGATCGCAGCTTATGCGGCACTTGGAAACGACCATTACGACACACCTTTCAGCCTTTGGCCGTACGGAAATGTGCGTTCGGACGATGCTTACAAAGGTGGAAGCGGGACTAATGATATTCAGGCATTTCACTTTTTTGAAATTTCCAACAATATCCGTTCGGATTTTGGTGAATTGGACCGTCTCTGGTATTTGCATTATGTGGGAATCGGAAGATGCAACAAAGCAATTGCAGCGCTTAACCAGCTTTCTGAAGCACAATACCCAAACAAGAAGAAACGTATTGCCGAGATGAAATTCGTGAGAGGACATTTTTATTTTATGTTGAAAATCCTTTTCAAATATGTGCCTTACGTGGATGAAAATACACCGATTGATGATTACCCGAAAATCTCCAACCGTGCGAAAACCGACCAGCAACTGTGGGATGCCATCGCTTCCAATTTTGAAGATGCTGCCGCCAATTTGCCGTCAACGCAATCCGAAGTAGGAAGACCAAAGAAAAGTGCGGCTTATGCATATTTGGCAAAAGTGAGATTGTATCAGGCTTATGAGCAGGACGACAATTATACAGTGACCCAAATCAATCCGGTAACCCTTCAGAAATCCATTGACGCAGCTAATCAGGTGATCGGAAATTATACTCTGGAATCAGATTTCGGGTACAATTTTCTTCCGGGAACGCACGAAAATGGTCCGGAATCGGTTTTCTCCATTCAATATTCCGATAATGACGGAACGCTTTTCGGAAGACTGAATTATGGGGATGTGCTTTCTCTGCCGCAAGGTTTAGGATGCTGCGATTTCCACAAACCAAGCCAGAATCTGGTGAATGCTTTCAAGACAACGCCACAAGGTCTGCCAATGTTTGATACGTATAATGATACGGATCTGAATTACAATCAGCTCAATAATTACAAAGTAGATCCAAGACTTTACCACACGGTTGCTTTGCCGGGATTACCCTGGAAATATGAGGAAAACAAAATCTATCAGGAAAGCTGGAACAGAAGCCCGGGAACGTATGGCTATTATGCTTCATTAAAGGAAAATGTACCTGTAGGATGTGGCTGTACTGTGAATGTAGACCCGTTTTATGCCAATTCTAAAAACAGGATCATCATCCGTTATTCCGATGTGTTGCTGATGAAAGCCGAAGCTTTAATAGAGCTTGGACAAATCAACGAAGCGTTGCCATTGATTAATCAGGTGAGACAACGTGCAGCGAACAGTACCGTTTTGACCGGAAGTTATACTTCAAACAATCTTATCAGCAAATATGAACCGGGCGTGAACTGTACATGGAATCAGGATTTTGCAAGAAAAGCCCTGAGATGGGAGCGCAGAATGGAATTTGCAATGGAAGGCAGCCGTTTCTTTGACCTTGTGAGGTGGGGAACCGCAGCAGGTACGATGAATACCTATTATTCCGGAGAAAAAACGAAAAGATCTTACTATTCCCAGGCAGGCTTTGACCACGGAATTGAAGAATACTGCCCGATTCCATTGGCTCAGATCAATTTCAGCCAGGGATTGTACAAGCAAAATAACGGTTATTAAAACTAAAGATTTATGAAAACAATATTTAATAAATTCACGGTATATTTCATTTTGCTGGTTTCCGCTATGTTGGTCTGGTCCTGCGACAACAGCATGGAGGAGGGACTGGTAACAGATGTTTCGGTGAATGTTTCTTCCTTTAAAGTAAACGGCGTTTCTGGAGACATTGATAATAAAAATGATAAAATCACAGTAACATTGCCTTACGGAACGAGTGTAAAAGCTTTATCGCCAATAATAGAAATTCCACAAGGTGCAATTATTTCCCCGGCCTCGGGAGCTGTAATTGATTTTTCACAGCCTGTCAAATTCAGAGTAAAGAATGGTAATATTTATAAAGATTATCAGGTGACGGTTCAGGCTCAGGTTCCGATTATCAGTTTTAAAATTAACGGATTATCGGCAACCATCAACCATTCCAGCAAGACGATTTCACTCACAATGCCGGAAGGAACGAATCTTACCGCATTGCAGCCTGTAATAGAAATGGCGAGCGGAGTAAGCATCAATCCTGCATCGGGAACCACGATTAATTTCAGCAGCCCTGTACAGTTTACCGTTTCCAATGCAAATCTGACGGAAATCTATACGGCAAAAGTAACCACTCTGGTTTCTGGACCAACAGTGGCATTCCTCGGAACGGCAGCAACCAGAACAGGTCTTACCAATCCTGATGAAATTGCAGCTTCTGACTGGCTTTTCGGGAAATTTTCCGGAGCAGTTTATGTTTCAATGGCAGATGTGGCGAGTGGTGCAGCTAACCTTACGGGCATCAATGTGATTTGGTGGTATTTTGACTCGGCTACCGCTTTACCGGGTGATGCGCTGAATGCAAATGTAACTTCCAAAATCAAAACCTATCTGAATGCGGGCGGAAATATCCTTTTAACCGGATTTGCTGCTCAATTTGTGGATGCTTTGGGAATTGTGCCTTCGGGAAAAGGTCCGAATAATGTTTTCGGGGATTTTTTACCGAACGGGTTTGTAGATGCGGACAACGATTGGGGAATTTCTTTCAAAGGTAACGAAGCACACCCTGTTTTTGACGGGCTTCAGACCTATGAGTCCGGGAAAGCCAATTTTCTTCAGAAGGGAACATTCAGATTGAATCACACCGCGTGGTGGTTCTTGCCGGATTGGGGAGGCTATGTGAACGGAGCCGGGTGGAGAACCCAAACAGGAGGAAATAACCTTGCCAGTGAAGCTTGGGACAATACTTTGGACGGACGTGTTGCCGTGGCAGAATTTCCGGGAGGAACTGCCAATAAAAAGTGTATCACCATCTCAATGGGCGCTTACGACTGGTACAACGAAACCTCGAACGGAACACCAAGTCAGCCAAACGGATTTTTGGATAACATCAAAAAAATCACGGAGAACAGCCTTAATTATCTTGTAACGCATTAATATCAGAATCAATGACAATCAAAACAATATATTTAGCCGCTATAATGGCTTTGGCAACTTATTCCTGCCAGAATCATGATTCGGTGGCCGATGTGAATCCGGATGATATTTTCAGACAGACGAACATTTTTCCGCAGCAGCCCAATCAATGGATGGGAAACACTAATCCTTATTACACAGCAGGTTATGTCGGTGATGTAATGCCATATTACGAAAACGGAAAATTCCACCTTTTCTTTCTGCATGATGCTAAAACCAAACCTGCAGGTGAAGGATTTCACGATATTCACAGCTTTGAGACGACCAATTTTAAAGATTTTACATATCAAGGGAGACAAATTCCCTACGGAACGGCTTCCGAACCGGATTTTGGTGTTGGAACGGGAAGTCTGGTGAAAGTCGGGAGTACGTATTATTACTATTACACAGGGCATAACGAGATTGCTTCATTCTTAGCGGGTAATCCGAGGGAAAGCGTGCTTTTGGCATCAAGTACCGATATGAAAAACTGGACGAAAGTGAAAAATTTTAAAATCACTGCTCCGGCTGGATACTATGATTATGAATTCAGAGATCCGCATATTTTCTTCAATGCTGAGGATGGAAAATACTGGATGCTGGTTTCTGCACAGACTTCAGCTAAAAAAGCGGTTGTTCTTAAATTTACTACAACCAATCCTGCCAGCGGAAACTGGATGGTGGAAAACCCGGTTTATACGACAACTTCATCAGAAAATTACATTATGCTGGAATGTCCCGACCTTTTCAAAATGGGAAATTACTGGTATCTTCTTTTCTCCGAAAACTGGAGTAACAATACCGGAACACATTACAGAATCGGAACTTCGCCAAACGGACCGTGGACTACACCTGCGAATGACCGGTTGGATGGCTCTTATCTCTACGCTGCAAAAACCGTTTCGGACAATACCAACCGTTATCTGGTAGGCTGGACTGCAAGAAAAGTTCCTGAAAGCAACACCAGTGGAAAAGACTGGGCGGGAAATCTTGTAGCCCATCAACTCGTTCAGAATCCGGATGGAACGTTGGCGGTAAGGCCTATTTCTACCTTGCAATCTGTATTCGGGCAAAATGCTCCGCTTTCCGTAGATAGGATTACAGGTAATGCTTCTCAGAATGGGAATAGCTTTAATCTTTCTGCGAATTCTCAGGTAACGTTCGGGAAACTCCAGAAGGCCAATCAGATCAGCTTTACGTTGAACGCTTCTGCTAACGGGAAATCAGGATTGATTCTGGCGCAGGATAATGACGGGAAAAATGGTTTTAAAATTTCATTTGAACCTTCTTCCAACAGAATGGCGAGTTATGTAATGAACGGCGGAAGTGAGGATTTTGCCAACGCTTATCCTTTGTCCGGAATCTCGGGAACCAACTATAATATAACGGTTTTCATCAGTAATGATGTTTGTGTGGTCTATGTGAATGATAAGCTGGCGTTCAGCAATCGTGTGTACGATGTTGTTAACAAAAAATGGAGTATTTTTGGTTCTTCGGACAGTTCATTCAGTAATATTAATGTTAAAAATCCTTAATTAATGTTCCTTAATAAAAAAATAAATGCAGTCAGTTTCGGAGAGGTGCTCTTTGATGTGTTTGGAGAAGAAAAGAAAATCGGCGGTGCTCCGCTCAATCTGGCACTGAGAACGGCGTCTTTCGGATTTCCGGTGGTGATGATAAGTGCCGTTGGTAATGATGAGGACGGAAAAATAATTTGTGATTATGTCAAGGAAAATCAGCTTGATACCAGTGGAATTATTACGACCGAAGATTATGATACAGGCATTGTTCAGGTAACACTGAACGAGCGTGGTTCTGCAACTTATGAAATCAAATTTCCCTCTGCCTGGGATTTTATCGAAACCAATAATGATACTTTAAATATCGTTAAAAATGCGGACGTCTTTTTTTATGGAAGCCTTGTCTGCAGAAATGATGCTTCAAGAAATACGCTTTTCAGGCTACTGGACTCCAACCCTGGAATGTTCAAGGTTTTTGATGTGAACCTGAGAAGGCCTTTCTATAATATTGAACTTCTGGAACAATTGATGAATAAAGCCGATTTTATTAAATTTAATGATGAAGAAATTCTTGAAATTGCCGCTGCGTTAGGTTTTAAATCGGATGATCTTGAAGAAAATATCCGTTTCATTTCAGAAAAAACAAATACAGGTTCTGTCTGTGTCACGTTGGGAAAACACGGTTCGATTTTACTTTGGAACGATAAATTTTACAAACACGGTGGCTATCCTGTGAAAGTGGCCGATACGGTTGGTGCTGGGGATTCGTTTCTGGCGAGTTTGATTGCCCGATTGTTATCAGATAAAAACCCTGAAACGGCACTGGATTTTGCAAGTGCGGTTGGTGCTTTGGTAGCGAGTTATTCGGGAGCTAATCCGAAGCTTCGGAATGAAGAGATTGAAGAGTTTATAAAGGAAAGGGTTTGAGAGAATTCTTAAAGAATTCAAAATGAAATAAAAATGGCACCAACTAAAGACAGTTGGTGTCATTTGCTATTTGTGAACTTGACAGAATTATCCTAAACTTATTTCTTGCTGACATTGATTGAATTTTGATGTACTTAATGAATAATTTAATTAGTAATAATTTTTTGCTAATCAAATAACAGTATTTTTTGCATTAAATTTTCCCAGAAGACTTTTCGATGATTGTTCACGATAGGAATACTAAGAAAAAATTTATTGGCAATTTAAAGTTAAATTAATCTTACATCACATAATCGGCATTTGCACTTACTATGGGATTTGGGATTTCTTTTTTATCAAGCATTTCAAGAAGGGTAATTTCGACAGTTCTGGTCATCTGATCCAATGGAATCCCCATGATATTGTCTTTTTCAAATGGGTTCACAAGCTTCTGTCCTATAGCCTGAATGGTAAAAAATACATATCCGAGCAGGCTTCCAAATAAGATAGACCACATTCCGATAGAATTGCCCATTGCCATTGTTACACAATAGATAAAGATCCAGATAAAGTTTTTTGCATAAAAATAATAGGTTGTCGGGAAAACAGTGTTCTTGATTCTTTCAGCCTTTCCCATATTCTCACCAAATGCAGTAAGTGCATGATTGATCTCAATAAATCTGAAACCATCTAAAATTTCATTGTTGTATAATGCATTAAGATCATAGGATTGTAGCAATAGTAATGCATTGGGTTGATTCGAATGCGTGGATATAATCTCTATTTCTTTTGCTGAAAGATAGTTAAGGTGATTTTCATGGGCAGTATTTCTCAGACTATTTTTAAGTATATATAAAAAAGCAATGTGCCTTGTTATTAATTTTTCCTTTATAAACGTTGGGTCTTCTTTTTGTTCACCTTCTTTATTATTATGAGTGGTATAGCTGATTAATTCCCGGGCAAAGGTTCTGGAATTGTTAATAAGAGAGCCCCAGATCTTACGGGCTTCCCACCATCTGTCATATGCCTGATTATTGTTAAACCCAATAAAAAATGCAAGCGCAGTGCCTAATACAGTAGGAATAAAAACAGGAAATGAAAATAAATTCTTTACAAAAAGCTCATTGATGATATAGGCGATGGAACATGCTGCGATAGAAAATACAAAATTTTTCCATGTTCCGCTAAGGATACGGTTTAAACGTACATTTTCGGTGATAAGCATAGTTAGCTATTTTAATAGGGTAGTATTAAATTCGTTTAGTAAAAGTTAAAGAAAAGTTTATTTATCCGCCTATACTGTTGTTTCTGTATTGCGAAGGAGATAAATTAAGCTGTTTTCTAAAAAAGGTGCTAAAATGTGCGGGACCTTCGAAACCTAGTGTATAGGCAATTTCGGAAATAGCCCAGGAACTGTGTTTAAGCATTATTTTGGCCTCTTTTAATAGTCGCTCGGCGATAAGCTCAGAAGTAGTTTTCTGAGTAATCTCTTTCACTGATTTGTTGAGGTGATTCACATGAACTGCCATTTGTGAAGCAAATTCTGAGGCGCTTCGAAGAGTTAGCCCGTCAATTGTATTTTTTATCGGAAACTGGCTTTCCAGAAGGTCCATAAATAAAGCAGTAATTCTTCCCGGAGCATTGTTTTTTTCTGTGATCACATTTGTAGTAGGCCTCATTTTCAAAGCACTGTGTATCAATTGAAAAATTAAATTGCAGATGACATCATTTTTATATTCAAAATCTGACTTTTTTTCCTTTTCGATCTGTCTGAATATATCGGTAAGGATAATGAATTCGGCTTCGTTGAGTTCATAAACCGGATATCCTCCGGGTTGAAAAAATGGATATTTTTTTAAGTTGCCCTGACCTTCAAAAAAAGATTCCGTGAAAATGCTGCTGTAGCCCTTTTGTTTTTTATCCAGAGGCTCCCAATTATAAGGAATTAACGGATGAGCAAAAAGGAGTCCGTGCTCTTGAATTTCAAAGCTCTTATCCGCATAATGGATATTGCTTTTGCCGGATACTACGCATATCTTAAAATAGTCTTTACGGCCGTATGCAATTGTTTTGGGATCGTCCTCACGGAGAGTTTCAATTTTAAATACATTGAAATGCCCTTCTTCGCCATTTAAATCAGAAGTTTTAATAAAAGGACGCTGCGCATAATATTCCTCTACGGTTTCGTGTTTCATCATTTTATGAAGTCTAAAAAATCGGCTTAAGATAAAATGTATGTGAGCAAATTTACGTAATATATTCATTCCAATGTCTTTGAAGGTGAATTCTAACAGCTGAAATCATCAGAATAAATTCCTGCTGTTAGAATTGATGTGTTAATGTCAGATTATTCCTTGACAAAGCTGCTTAGAGGAGCATCAATAGCTTCCAATGCAACCATAGGATTCCAGAAGTCTACATATCGTATAATTTTCCCTTCATCATCCGTAGTGACAACGGAAATGTATTTCTGAATGTAGGGTTTTCCGGTGGAAACAGCATGGCCGTCACTTGTAAATTCAGCAATAACGAGCGTAGGTTCTTCTGTCGCATGGAAATGTAAATTATCAAATTTTACCTCAAAATGGTCAGGAAAATTCTTCATATATTCATACAATTCCTTTTTACCGCTTACTGACGTAGGAAAATCTTTAGGTCCATACGGAAACTCCAGTATTCCGTCTTCTTTAAACAGGTCAACCCATTCTTCTATTCTTCCGGAAGACAAAAATTCCAGATGGTTTTTAAAAGTTTGCTGAGCTGCGTTTCTGATTTGTTCTTTAGTATTCATAATCTTGATTTTTTTTGTGTTATTGTTTATTAATGCTTAACCCTGATCAGTAGTTAAATTTCTTATTGCAAAGTTAGGCGGCTGCAGATTGTACTGTTTTTAAAAATCAAATGAATACTTTTAAAAATCAATCATTATATCAATACATTAAAAAAATATTCTTTTCTGCTTTCTATATTAAAGATGAAAGGGTATTTCTTGATTACATACTATACAACTATGTTTGATAACTATTAGATATTATTTAAAGCATTTTTTAGGAAATTGGTTCAATCAAATTAAAGAACACGTTATGCTATTCAAATCTTATAATTTAAAAGGAACCTTTCTGAAGAACAGCCACCGATGACTCATTCCTAAGCGGATTGCATATGGAACTTTTCGTCAAATTTCAATTAAGCAAAAAGTAAATTCGATAAACAGAGTTAAAGATGATTAGATATCCGTTTAAGTTGGCTTGAGAAGGTATGGAAGTTAAGTAACGATAATAGTATCAGATCAATCTATTTTTTCGAGCCCGTCTGAGGTTTTAATGTTGGAAATTTATCAGACAATTTAATTGAACGAATTTCTGAATTCTACAGGAGAGAGACCTGTCTGAACCCTGAACATTTTACTGAATGATTGTGGATGTTCAAACCCCAATTCATAAGCTATTTCAGCTATTGTCAATTCGGTGGAGATCAACCTTTCTTTTGCTTTTTCGGCAATCTTTTCGCGAATGTACTGCTGGGTATTTTTGCCGATCACCGAACGCAATACATCACTCAAATAACCGGGTGAGATATTAAGCTGATCTGACAAATATTGAACGGTTGGAAGACCATAGCGCAGTGCTTGTTGGTCATTAAGGTATTGATCAAGAATCGTTTCTGTTTTTTGAAGAAGATCATTATTGACTACTTTTCTGGTAATGAACTGCCGTTTGTAAAACCGGTTGACATAGCTGAGCAGCAATTCGATCTGTGCGATTACCACTTCCTGACTGAATTCATCAATCCGGCTGTTGAGCTCCTGTTTCATAATTTCAAAAACGGAAAGGATAATTTCCTTTTCCGGATCAGATACATGAAGAGCCTCATTGGAGGAATAGGAAAAATAGCTGTATTGCTTTATTTTACGTGCTATGGGATGCCCCAAAAGAAAATCAGGATGAATCAACAGTAGGTAACAGTAGGTTTCACTGTTATAATCTGTACTTCCCACCAGCTGATTGGGGGCCAGGAACAGCATGCTGCCTTCATTATAATCGTAAAAATTCCTGCCATATTTAAGCCTTCCTTTGTTTCTGGTGATGAAAGTAATCTTGTAGAAACTCAGGAGATTATAAACGGGTGCCATTTCTGGATTGAAGGGATTATCCTTATTGAAATGGATGAGGCTGATCAGCGGATGCTGTGGAGCAGGCAGTCCGAAAGCCTGATGGCTTTCCGATATCGATATAAACCGGATCAATTTATCCTCTTTACGTTTCATACTATAAATGTATAAAAAAACCTATGATCCGGAATCATAGGTTTTGATATTAAAAATACTACCAGGGAAGAATACTGTCTTTCCTGCTGAAATTGGCAGGACCTGTAAAACTACCTGTCGGAAGGTCTTCTGCCAGTGCTACTCTGATCGGCTCCTTGGATCCTTCTTCAACAGAATCAGTGCCCTCAAAATTATTGAGTGCTGTAGCGGTGAATCCCGGGCTCACTAAATGAACCTTGATATTAGTTTTCTCCAGTTCTATAGCCAGAGACAGGAAAATTCCGTTAAGTGCAGTTTTAGAAGCTCCATATACCGCGTCGAAATGTACACGATACGGGTTTTCTGGATTGGCATTAATGGTAAGGGAACCCAATGCGCTGGAAACTGTCACAATACGTGCAGCAGGTGCTTTATGTAGTAAGTATAGTGAAGCCTGCGTAAGGGCTAGGGTTCCAAATACATTTGTATCCCACACTGTTTTCAATTCATTTATAGGCACAATACTTGCACGTTGTGAACTCAAGATCTCTTCCATGGTACGTCCGGATTTTCCGGCATGAGAGATTGCTGCATTATTAACGAGCAGTGTAAGATACCCATGTTCAGCTTCTATATTCTCTACAGCAGTTCTTATCGACTTATCATCTGTAATATCCAGCTGAATTGCTTTTATTCTTGTACCCATTTCAGCTACAGCTGCCTGGCCTTTTTGTAAATCCCTTGAACCTGCATAGACAATATATCTTTTTTCCGCAAGTGCCTTAGCAATCTGAAATCCTACACCGGTATTAGCACCAGATACCAGAGCTACCTTATTTTCGTTACTTGTTATCATATTCATTAAATTTAATTTATACAGCAAATTTGCAGAATAGATAGGCCATACAAGTATCCAAATCGAGGATATATGAAGCCATATTGAGGTTGGTATCACAGTTTGAAGGATAGTAAAATTTACTCTTTGCTGTTTTGTAGTATTTAAAATAGAGATTGTGAACAAGCTTATGGTCATTCAATAGTAGTGGAGATATTTGTGTAAACTTTCTTTGAACGTAAATATTGCTTCTCAGTTTTATTTATTTTTTAATATTATAAACCGAATAGTTTATCATCTGGAAAAAATATAATTTTCACACTCTTACCCAATTATATTTATCAAAGACATCTATTAGTAGGTATGGATTAGATGATACCTGTTCAATACATACATTAGGAACACAACTTTCCAGAATTATTTTGTAGTCAGTTTCTAACACGATACCGAGTGTAAATGAGTTTGGAAATATGATTAAGAATGATGCCCTTCTATTAACAATGGGTGAAATTGGTTTGAACCCTATTACCAAATTATTGAACCAATTTACAAAAAGGTAAGCATTTTTAATTTGCAATTTTGAACCATCAATAGAAAGTTTATAATTAAAAAATTAAAATTATGGGATTATCAAATTTGGGTATTTTTCATACCGTGATTGGAATTATAGCAATTATTTCAGCAATTATTTCCTTAATTAAAAGTGGTAAAATAAATCTAGATACACTGGCAGGAAAAGTCTATTTTTATTTCACGTTAATTTCCTCTTTGACAGCTTTAGGCTTATCAAGTGTGAAAGGGGTTAATCCAGGACATATTCTGGCTTTACTTATCGTGATGTTGATATCTGTAGCCTATATTCTATATGTAAAAAAGAAGGGGAATAACAGTTATCGTTTAATGGAAAACTTTCTTCTGTCCTTCAGCTTTTTTCTTTCCTTAATTCCCACCGTTAACGAAACTCTTAGTCGCGTACCAGTCGGAAATCCTATAGCATCAGGACCAAAAGACCCAATAATTGGAACAACTATTCTTTTTATCCTCGTTTTGTTTATTATTGGTTCGATATTGCAGTTCAGGAAGCAAAGGAGGATAAACAAAAATTATATTACTCTTTAAAGGTAATATTGGGTTCGGTCTGAACTTTTTTAATATCTCTATTATATTCAGCAATTTCTAACACTTATTACGGTACAAAATAAGTTATATCTTAGCATATAGGAAAATTTGATTCTTTCAGTCATCTTTGTCTTTTACTTTTGTAGACGCAGAAGGGAGCTTGAGACAGGGCATCATTTAAAATCTAAGTACTTCTTATGGTTACAGACTATAGAAAATTTGATCTGTTTGGAAAAACATTGATTCAGAAAGTGGATTTTAAACCACCTTTTCAATTTGCTTTTCCGGTTGCAGAACAGGCTTGCTTCCTTTATATGTTGCGGGGTGAAATAGAATATAGGTCAGAAGACGATCAACTGAAAATAGAAGATAAGCGCTCATTATTACTTAACTGTATGGCTTCCGGCCAGCAGATACAAAATGACAATTCGGAAAGTGATGGTGAAATCATCATCGTTACCTTTCATCCGGACATCCTTAAAAAAGTATATGATAAGGAAATTCCCGTGATCTTTAAGCCCAATAATCAGATCACCAATCAGAGTAAAAAGAGAATCAATAATGATTTTCTTATTCAAAAATATATTGAAGGTCTGCTTTTTTATTTTGAAAATCCTTCTTTGGTAAACGATGAAATCCTGATTTTGAAGCTTAAGGAAATAATTCTTTTACTGTCTCAAACTCAAGATGCTGAAAATATTCAGGTCATACTTTCGCAGCTTTTCTCATCAACAACTTATTCATTCAAGCAGATTATTGAAGCCAATCTGTTTCTGCAGTTAGGGATCGAAGAGCTGGCACAGAAAACAAATCTGAGCATTTCGTCTTTTAAAAGGGAGTTTAAAAAATTATATGATGATTCGCCTGCCAATTATATTAGATCCAAAAGACTTGAAAGGGCTGCAAAACTCCTTATAGCTACCCGTGAACGGATTACGGATATTGCATTTGACTGTGGATTTAATGATATTGCAAATTTTACTAAGAGTTTTCACGAAAGGTATAAGCAATCTCCTACAAATTACCGGTTGAAGTTAAAAGGAGAATAACAGTCTTTGTCCTCACGCAAAAAATCTGTATCAGCTCAGAAATTAAACTAATTTACAAATTCTTCCCCCCATTTAAGCAACTCTGTAAGGCTGGGTTCCAACTTTCTTCCTTTTTCTGTGAGCGTATATTCCACAGTAGGTGGAACTGTGGCAAAGACTTGTCGTATAACTATTCCGTTTTCTTCCATATTCTTTAATTCTTTTACCAGCATACGCGTATTGATATTGGTCACTAATTTTTGAAGCTCATTAAACCTTTTGGTTCCATGTAGAAGTGCAAAAATGATTGACATTGACCATTTTCCACCAATAATATCTAAAATTTCCTGTATCACACATTTCTCTGAAATTTTTTCAGAATTTTTTTTGTTCATAACGTTTTGATTTTCTGTATGGCTTTACTTTTTGGTATTACTTTACATTTGTGTAACTACTTTCAAATGTAAAGTATTGGATTTAGATTTGCAACATAATACTTCAATTTTAACATTATGGAAAATTTATTAAAAGGAAAAATTGCGCTTGTTACAGGCGGAACAAAAGGTATCGGAAAAGCAATTGCTGATAAACTCGCGCGAGATGGTGCACAGGTCGTCGTAACAGCCCGCACCAAGCCGGATGAAGAAATGGCACATTATTTTATAGCTGGTGATCTTACCCAACCGCAAACTGCTCAGTTCATAGCTGAAGAAATCTTGGAAAAGTTTGAAAAGGTTGATATTGTGATAAATAACGCCGGTGCCAATACAAGTCCTGGAGGAGGATACAGTGTACTTACTGACGAAGATTGGAGCAACGAAATTGAGCTGAACCTTATGTCCGCTGTAAGAGTGAATAAGGCACTTATACCAAGTCTGATATCACAGAATGATGGTGTGATTATTAATATTTCCACTGGGGCAGCAGTACAGCCACTTTGGAAAATGACCATGTCGTATTCAGCCTCCAAGGCAGCTTTAAATGCCTATACAAAAGCTTTGGCAAGCGAATTGGGATCGCAAGGTGTACGTGTGAATGCGGTATCTCCGGGTATGGTCAAAACACCTTTGATGGAAAGTTTTATTGCTGATATTGCAGAAAAAGGAGGTATCTCTTTTGAGGAAGCTTTCAAATCCATAAAAAAAGAAATAGGAGACCTTCCATTGAGCAGAATGGGAGAGCCGGAAGAGGTAGCATCGCTTGTGAGTTTTTTGGTTTCCCCGGAAGCAAAATATATTACCGGAGCAAACTATAGGATTGATGGAGGAGCGATGGCAATTTTATAAAATTCCAACAATGCTATTTTAAATTGCATCTACTTAAATAATATGATTTTGGATCCTAGTTAAAATATTATAACAGCTTACTCATTTGCATTTTTTTACTGTGCTTTTTTATGTAAAATTAAATGCAAATGAGTTAAGTTATACTCTAGTATTTTTTGTTCATTCATTGTGAAAGCATCTGTTCCCATTTTTCCGCAGTAACAAATTCAATTTCCCATTGTTTTACGGTTCTTAATAATAGAACGCCATCACTTGCTTCTCTAAGATTTTTCCCTGATCTTTTCATAAAATAATCTTTATTGTATCAGATAATCTCCAGAATTATTCACAAGCATACGTATAATATTATGTAGTTCAAATTATTTATCTTGTAACTATTTCATATTTAAAGAAAATACATATATTTGCAAAATACTTGACTAATCAAATATATTGCAAATATAAAATGAAAGAAATAAGTACAATTCTGAATATTTTAAAAGTTCAATCCGTCATTACGAAAAAGTTTGACGGTTTAAGCCTGCATGGTATTAGCCTTACCGACTATATGATTCTGTATATTTTAAGTAATTCCCCTGGTAATCGTTTAAAAAGAATTGATCTTGCTGAAAATACGGGCTTAACTGCCTCCGGCATAACCCGGATTATTCTGCCAATGGAAAAAATGGGACTTGTAGAGAAAGAAAACAGCGATAGGGATGCCAGAGTGAGTTATGTAAAACTCACTTCTGCCGGTAAAAGAATTTTTACAGAAGCTACCAATACGGCAGAGCACATATCCAAAAAACTATTAGACGGAATTGTAACAGAAGATCTGAATGCCTTTGCCGGACAATTGAAAATCTTAGGAGGTGATCTTTAATTAATGAATGAGCATGGACAAAAAGTACAGAAAGAAATTAAACGCTGAGTTTCTAGCGATGAAACCGTTAATGGGTGTATTGACTATTCTGAATAATGCAGAAAATAAAATTTTTATCAAGGAGAGTACTAATTTAAAAGCACTTTCTAACAGAATCCGGTTTGAACTGAACAACAGACAATTTGATAACAGGAGTTTACAGGACGATTGGAACCGGCTAGGAGAGGAGAGTTTCGTTTTTGAAAATGTGATCATTGTTCCATGGGAGGAGAACAAAATCATAAACTACAAAAAGAAGGTGCTGAAAGCGAGCAATGATCTAAAGGAGGAGCAAAGTAGAATAAAAAGTATTTACTGATATGAAAAACAAAACCTATCTATATCCCACCTACGAAGCCGGTCGGGATCTTATGTTAAAAAATATTCAAGGAGCAATTGTCAATTTAAATCTGATACGTTTAAAGGAAATTGCTGATTATTCCGAGTTTCCTGAAATTGCACCTGCCAGCAAAATTTCGGGTTACGAAGCTTTTATGCTCTATATAGACCTTGCTAAACCTTTTGTAGAGCAGGGTGGCGGAGAGATTCTTTTCATCGGAAAAGGAGACCGCTTTTTGATAGGTCCTCAGGACGAACAGTGGGATATTTGTATGTTGATTAGACAAAGAAATGTTTCGGATTTTTTTGCTTTCGAACAGAACTCGGATTATATGAAAATCACAGGACATCGCTCGGCTGCTATATTAGATTCCAGACTTTTACCTTTAGAAATAGCATTGTAATAAACTATTATGGGGTATATCGAGCTAAAAAATGCTACCATCTATTATGAAGTATTTGGAGCTGAAAACAACGAAACTATCATACTCATCAGTGGGCTAAACACACAAATGACCCGTTGGGAACTTCCATTTTATAATAAACTTGTAGAAGAAGGATTTCGTGTGATCTGCTTTGATAACAGAGACTGTGGAAAAAGTACTTTTACTACACATGATAGCAACGATAGCTATAGCTTTTCTTTGAACAATTTTCTACAGTATCCAGAAAAATATCCTGTCCCTTATTCTCTATTGGATATGGCAGATGATATAAGAGACCTTTTGCTATCGCTGGATATAGAAAGAGTACATGTAGTTGGACGTTCAATGGGGGGCATCATAGCACAGCTATTCGTATCAAGACATCCGGCCATGGCTCAGACACTGACTTTATTGATGTCTTCAAGCTTTAATCCGGCTCTTCCGAAGCCTGATGATGAGTTGGTAAAAAAAATGACTAGCCCATCTGTTAATTTCAAAGATAACCGGGAAGCCTATTTGAAAGAAAAAATAGACTTTATGAAGGCTATTTATGGCAGCGGATATCTCCTCAATGAGGAAAAAGAGCAGGCGCTAATTGTTGAAGACGAAATCCGGCAATCTTCTTCCGTCAGACCTTACCGTCAAATAGTCGCCCTTGCAACTTATATATTTAATCCAAAAGTTCTCATTGGTATTCAGGTGCCTACAATAGTTATACATGGAGATGAAGATCCATTATTTAATATGGAGCATGCTGTTGATTTAAAAAATACTATTTCTTACTGTGAGTTGATCATCAAAAAAGGTATGGGACACGCTATACCGGATTCACTGTTTCCGTCACTGGTGAAAGACATTTCAGATTTTATTGCTAAAACTGAATAAAAAATCCATTATCAAAATGTAAATAACAACGGTGAGAGATATGGTTTCGGAGTCCATTGCCATCGATCATGAGATCGGTCAATAAATCCTATTCCTGGCCACGGAAGGTGGGATGCGCAAACTATAGATTTTTGTTCATAACATTGTTCCAATATATTTTTTCGAGTGTTGATTCCCAAAGAAAAATCAGCATCCCATTGTGTTCCCCATACCGGATTAGAGATCAGCACAGGACTATGAACCAGATCAACCAGATGCGTAATGGAAAGCTTACCCGAAAAAACCGTAAATATGATGTGCCCGGGAGTATGTCCGGGAGCTGCCTGTGTTTTAATACATGAGAATAATTCATCACCTGCATCAAATATTTCTAAACGGTGGGTAATGGCGCTTAATATCTGCTTAACCAGTGAAACAGACGCATGCCCAAACTCTGGTCTCCGGCTGTTGGAAAAATCCGGCTGCTGTGTAAACCAAAATTCCAATTCAGTCCGTGAAATATAGAATCTTGCATTTGGAAATGCCAAATTACCATCTTCTGTTAATATGCCTCCAATATGATCGCGATGAGCATGCGTAATCAATACATCGGAAATATCACTGGCGCTGAATCCGGCACTTTCCAAGCTATATAATAATTTGCCTGCATTTTTTTTATCATAAAAGCCTTCTCCTGTATCTACAAGTATTAGTTGTTCATTCTTTCGGATAAGCGTCACATTAATAGGAGCTTCGTAGATATCCTTAGGTAAATGCAGTCGGTTTAGCTCTTTTTGAAGGTCTGCAGGTGCTGCATCTGTTGCAATAATGGGTTGATATGATCCTATATCAAAATATCCATCGGAAAGAATATAGATTTCCAGGTTATCAAATGGAATCTTGAGGTGACTGTAGTTTGTTTGCATTTTCATTAGAATACTGCGATTTAATTAGCATTTGGTCTTGTTTAAAAAAGGAAATATTCGTGGTGCTAATCCAGCCAAAACATGTCCCATTTCCGGAATGGTTATTATGGTAAAGTCGTCGACAATATTTCGCAATCTAGCGGCAATTTCCTGAGTAGAGCGGATTACATCCTGTTCTCCGCCGATGAATAACACAGGCATTGTCAAACGGCGGAGCTCATCATCTGAAAAAATATATTCTTTTTCTATTCTCGCATTAAAATTGGTTTGTATTAAATCCATAAATGAAATAATCTTACTATCTACACGCTGGCTTCCTAAGACCAGTCTATTGATCCTGATACGTCCAGTTGTTCCAAAAAAGGAATAGAGTAGGGCTTTTATGATAAATTTTGTTTTGGTAGGAACTATTCCTGCGGGTGCCAGCAAAATCAGCCGGTCAACTAATTCAGCATAGATTGTTGTAAAACGCAATGCCAACCATCCTCCTTGCGATAATCCGACTATATTTGCCTTGCTGATGTTGAGTCTGTCGAAAATCTCTTTTAGCCATTCTGTGAAATCTTTTGTTTCATAAGAAGGTCTGGTTTCTGCACTTTTTCCTGCCTCTCCGATAATGTCTATTGCTATGACTTTATATTGTTTTGAATATTCGGCTATGTCGGATAACCATGACGTTGCATTAGAAGACGCGCCATGCAGTAAGATGACAATTTCTTGATGTTGACTTCCGGCCTCCAAAAAATGAGTGTCACCAAAAGTTGTTTTCAGCACACCGGTTTTCAAATTCAATGACGAATTCGTTATCGCATCGTCGTAAGCCCGGATAATTTTGTTTTTTCCTTCAGGGCTTTTAAAGACCGTTTTATTCATGAATATTTTTGTTTATAATGTTGTATAATAAGAACTGCATTACCGTCCTTTCGCTTTATCACCTCTTAAAGTCATGACTGTACTTGTTACCATAGCGGCTCTTTTGCCATCACTCCGAAAAATATCGCATTGATAATGGCTTAAGTTTTTTCCACTTTGTAATGGTGATGCTTTGGCAGTGAGTATATCCTCGAAAACGGGCCGGTAAAAATTGATTTTCAATTCTACAGATGTAAAAGTTTCGCCTTCCTGAACAACAGTAGAATGTGCGGTTCCGATGGCTGCATCTGCCAGTTCACAAAGTAGGCCTCCGTGGATGGTACCCTGCTGGTTACTGTGTTTTTCTTTTGTAGTATTGATCTGTACGGTTGCTGTACCTAAACCGACTTCCATGATGTTTATGCCCAATGTTTTTGATATTGGTGTCGGGTAATGCATGTGCGTATGCATGTCGCCAGTAATTTCACTTTTTATCAATTTATTCAGGTAATCTAGTATTGATAGTTTTGCCATATACGGAGTTATTATATTTATATAAAATAAACCAATCGGTCTTTTTTTTAATAAAAAAATATATTGTTTTACACGGTTCCTATTATTGACTTTATGGCGTGCAAATGATGCAAATCATGCTCTGCAACAAAATGCATCAGGTCAATGATATTCATGGGTTGTTGTAACCTCGGATGCATACTTGTCTTCAATAAGTCTTCTTCACTCAATTTCTGAAGCATTACAATTGTTTTTTCTCTTTCACTGACCAGATCCTTAATAAGCTCTTCAACCAACATTTTGTTGAAAGAAGATTGATCAGTTGCTGTATTGTTTAAATCGGCAGGGGACATATCCAGTTTTCCTTCCATTATATCTTTAAAACGGATTCGCCATAGATCTTCTAAAAGGATTAAATGTCCTATATTCTCATTGACAGACCATTTATCTCTCATTTTGCGGGTTGAAATTTCTACAGGACAATTTTTCAACACTTGATTTAAAACTGCCGGAAAATCTTCAAGGAGTTTTACAAATTCATCAAAATATTCAGAGCCTGTGTTTGAATCAAATTGTCGATCGAACCATCTGACAAATGATTGTGACTTTACTTCTTTCATGAGTATCAATTTATAGGTTATTATTGTTTATCCATGCTTTGGTGGGCATTATCCACTCATCTGATGCCCTGAACAGAAAGCCATGTTCCAGACCTGTATTGAGAGTAATTTCTTTAAAAGATTTTAAATCAGAATTTTTAAACCTAAGTTGCCTTGATAATGGTTCAGCGCCGACGTCGGTTTTTTCATTAATCGATAAAATCTTCCCGTAAAGCTGAAATTCACGATCTTCATTCATTGAATCATTTTTAAAGCTTGCGCCAATAAAAACAAATTTCAAATCTGGATTTTTAGCATAATAGGATATATATTGAGCTATATAACCTCCCTGAGATGTTCCGACAATTGAAATATGGTCATAAGGAACTCCATAGTTGTGTAAGCTGTCAATTTTAAGAATCATCTTTTTTGCATATATCTTGGGATCAGTTCCTGGCTTTCTTTTTTCAGATAGTATGACAGAGTTTGTGGATTGAAGTTTTTCTAAAATAGCTGTATAAGTCGCTGGTCCGTATTTAGGATGGGATTCTTTTAACGAATGTCCTTCCAAAAATTTATTATGCAAAAAAAATACATACTTTGTTTGAGTACTATTTTGAGCATTAGTAGCAAACGGAAGAAATGACAGATAAAGAAATAGTAACCTAAGAAACATACAATTTTAATTTAGAGACAGCATCAGATTTTATTGTTCCTTATCCACAAGATGCCTTTTTGAGGCTATCAATGCATACACCATAGGGATTTTGCCTCCCAAATGAGCAATTCTGAACTTACCGGGTTCAAATTCAGCTGAATTATTGAAATTATTATAGGGTGAATAATCAAATTCTTCAATGGAATTTATTTCTAAACCATTTTGCATCAGACTACTTATTACTTCGGCTAGGCCGTGGTTCCAGCCAATTGATTTGACTTCAAATTCCGCATTTTTATCTGCATAAGTTCCTTTTTCAGTTTCTATAATGGCTCCGGAATTAAAATACCTGTATTCAATCTTTTTAAATGCCGAATCAAACATCCAGACAACCGGATGAAATTCTACAAAAACAAATGTACAGCCAGGCTTCAGGAATTTAGAAATGATTTTTGCCCACCGATCCAGATCAGGAAGCCAACCGATGGTCCCATAACTGGTAAAGACAATATCGAACTGAAGATCCAGATGATTGGGCAGATCATAAACATCGCTGCAGATAAAAGTTGTTGAAACATTACTCTGTTTTGCCAGTTCCCGTGCACGATCTATTGCTACATCCGAAAGGTCAACACCAACTACATCCGCTCCCAGGCGACTTAAAGAGATACTGTCCTGTCCGAAATGGCACTGTAAATGCAATACGGATTTGCCGGTCAAATCTCCAAGTAAATTAAGCTCTATATCTTTTAATGAACTTTTCCCCTTCAAAAAGGCATCCAGGTTATAAAAATCAGAATTGATATGAGCTTCTGTTCTGGTATTCCACGACTCTCTGTTTATTTTCAAATAGTTGTCTTCTGCATTCATATGATATCTTATCTAATGAGGTGAATTGATTTTTTGCCATTCCTCGTAGCTGATTACGCCAAGTTCTGGCTGGCTTTTACCGTTCAGAATATGGATAAACTCCAGTTGATTTCCGTCCGGATCGTCAAAATAAAGAGCAAGTGCGGGCATCCAGGCAAAAACCATTGGTTCATTGCTGCCATTTTTGAGAAAATTATACGCCTTTAATCCGTTTTTATCTAAAAAAGTATTTGCATCTTTTAAAATGAAATCTTTGGAACAGCTGAATGCAAAATGTCTTTTATGGAGATCTCCTTGTTGTTCCCAAAGTCCGAGCATTGCCTTTTTATTTTCTCCGATCCAAAGAAACGCAATTGGTCTGGTTTCATCATAATGTGCAAACTCTAATCCCAGTACTTCGGTATAAAACTGAACTGCAGTTTCCAGGCTACTCACCTGAATGTGTGTTTCATATAATCCCTCAATCATTTTTTATATATTTAGTTACTAATTATTTTAAAGTAAAGATAAAATAGACATTTTTTCTTTGTATAAATTATCTCTTAAAAGTTGTTCGGCGAACTGTTTAACATCGTAAAAGACTATTTTTACTTTTGCATGTGAACAATAGGATAATTTTTACCTGAGCCATCCTTCTCGGATCTCCCTATTTTTCTGAATCCTAATTTCTCATAAAAACCACTGGCCTGATGGTTTTGCTCATTAACGTCGACCTTTGTAATCCCTTTCGTTTCATCCATAAATTGAAATAAGATCTTTCCATAACCTTTACTGCGGTAGTCATTGTGAACAAACAGCATTTCCAGGTTTCCTTCTGATACTGATGCGAACGCTATTGGTTGATCTTGCAGCATAAGAAGATATACGGTTAGCTGTGGGAGATAATCAGTCGGGATGGCACGTTTAAAA
>JBCNMJ010000051.1:0-25060 GCA_039594975.1 Chryseobacterium sp.
AAAATCTATTTTTGATAGATTTTTTTACCAGTGTTTGGTACATTTTTGGTACAGATTGCAAATATAATTTAAATTAAAAATTTTTACGTTATCATGAAAAGAAATATACATAAAAATTTGCTTGGTATGTTAAAATCAAAAGGAGTTTTAGCAATAGCAGGCGGATTATTACTCGTTTCCTGTGGTGCTCAGATGGGCGGCTACAGCGAGACAGATGGGGTTTATTATGATCCTAATAAAGATACACTACCAGAAGGAGTGATTATAAATGATGGCGGTAACAGAGTAGGTGAATACTACGACTACAATGAAGGTTCCAATATCATCCAAAATGCAGAAGCGAATTCTAAGGAAGGAAAATATGATTCTTGGAATGATTATAACTGGAATACCAATAACAGCGCAACAGACTCTGACTGGGGAAATTTTGCAGGTTCTCAAACTAACTACTACGATAATTCCTGGGGATGGGGATATCCTTGGGGATGGGGCGGCTGGTATAGCCCATATTGGGGTATGAATAGCGGCTGGGGCTGGAACTTTGGCCTTTCTTGGGGTTGGGGAAGCTCTTGGGGCTGGAACGGATGGAACTCTTGGGGATACCCATATTGGGGAGGTTATTATAATCCTTACTGGGGAGGCTATTACGGAAGTCCATATTGGGGCTGGAATGGTGGATACTGGGGTAATTATTACGCAGTGCCATATAAAAGAAGAGGAGCAGACGGCAGATTATATAACAGCTACAATGGAGGATTTGGAAATAGAAATGGTGTAAACTCTGGAGGTTTTAGAAATAATGTTAATTCCAATAACAGCGGCTTTAGAAACTCAAATACAGGAGGTTTCAGAGGGTATAACAACGGTAATAACGGAGGTTTCAGAAACGGAAATAATAACAATGGAGGATTTAGAAATCAGGGAGGATTCCGTAATCAGAATTCACAGCCAAGACCAAACTATAACAACTATCCTCAACAGTCTCAACCAAGAATGAATGACGGAGGCTTCAGAAATAACAGTGGAAGTTTCAATAACTCTGGTGGAGGCGGCTTCAGATCTGGCGGTTCTTCAGGCGGCGGTTTCAGATCCGGCGGTGGAGGCGGTGGCTTCAGAGGAGGTAGATAATAAATTAATAACTATTTAAAAAAATAATGTTAAAAAAATCTTTAATAGTAATGAGTATTTCTGCAGCATTTTTTGCGCAGGCTCAGGATATTTCGATCTTAAGGAACTCTATCGATGTATATTCTAATACGACGATGTTCGGTTCTTCAAAATTTAACGCAATGGCAGGCTCTAACGGAGCTTTAGGAGGGGATGCAAGTTCTTTGCTTACAAACCCTGCAGGTCTTGGGGTTGCTATTTCGGGAGATGTTTCCGCGACACTTTCTATTAGCAATAACAAAAACAAGAGTTCATTGGCAGGCTCTTCAATAGATTATAATATTAATAAGGTAGATATCGGAAATGTAGGTGGGGTAGCAGCGTTTCAGCTTATGACAGAAAGTGGTTGGAAGTTTGTAAACGTAGGGGTTAATTTCTCTAACCAGTCTATTGAAAATTATATTGAAACTCCGGGAAATTCAAATATTGTAATTAAAAAAGATCTTATTGATTCCAATAACAATCCTGTCGTAGGGAATCTGACTTATTTGGGGCACGCTTATAACAGATATGGGACTAAGTCTAAAATGAATATCGGGGTTGGTGCGAACTATGAAAATTATTTATACTTCGGTGCCGGTCTTAATTTCCATTATGCAGACGTTGAGCAATGGGATACTGCAGCATTTGGTTTGGATCTGGATAATTCAGTTTCAAGTTATAATAAACAATATACTCCCTACACTGAAAAATCAAATGGTTTTTCAGCTTCATTCGGGGTAATTGGAAAAGTAAGTAAGGAATTAAGATTAGGAGCTACCATTGAGACACCTACATGGTGGAGAATGGACAGAGTGTATACAGAATACGGTCTGGATAATCAAGGGTACATGGGATCCGGAGCATACAGTGAAACAGTAAACTTCAGAAGTCCTATGAAAGCAACCGTGAGTGGTGCTTATGTTCCGAGTAAAAACCTTTCTTTTAACGTAGATTATACATTAGGAATTACAAAACCTAAATACAAAGAGGAAATAGATGCAGATAAAGAACTTAATAATTTCTTTACGGACAACTATAAAAACCTTTCAGAAGTAAGAGTAGGGGCGGAATACAGAATTAAATCTTTTAGACTAAGAGGGGGTTATTCTTACGCTTCAAGTCCTTTCGATTCAGGTACAGTAAATGCTTATTCTAATTCAGGAGCTGCAGGTAATACAAGTTATAATAACTGGACCTTGGGTGAAAGAAATACTTTCGGAGCTGGTTTAGGGTATGACTTTGGTGCTTTTTATATTGATGCGTCTTACCAAAATGTAAGTTCAAAATATAACAACCCATTCCTATATGGTAAAGTAATCCCAGGAAGCTCTTACTATTCTACAGGATACAGTTCTTCAGACTTTGATGTAACGAATGAAAGCTATGCAGTATCTGAAGTGAAAAATACTTTTAACAACTTCTTTATTACATTAGGATGGAAATTCTAATTTCCAGATTGTGTAATGAGTGATTAAATTGATGCTCCGGATTTTTAATCCGGAGCTTTTTATTGATGAGATTAAAATCAAAAGAGCATATAAAAAGAGGTTTTGTTTAGAAACCTCTCTTGTATATTTTAAAATTAATGATGATGTCCAACATGGGGATGATCATGAAAAAGGTGCATAATAAGAGCCAATGAAACTCCTAAAATTACCAATCCGATTTTTGTCCAGTCAATATTATGGTTCTTATTGCTTTCAAAGATAATTACAGAAGAAATATGTAAGAAAATTCCACCTACAATAGCTAAGAAATAAGGCTGTAGATCCGGATTGAAATAGTTACCCAGCAACATTCCCATTGGGGAAGCCAAAGCAAATAAAGCCACAATTAAAATTGACGGATAAGACATTGTAGATTTGCCTTCATTTCTGTTAAACAGGAATGCTCCCAAAATAAAAGAAATAGGCAGGTTATGAAAAACAATTCCTAAAAGATAAGGTGATAATTCATGTTCTTCATTGGCTAAAGGAATTCCTTCAATAAAAGCATGAATGAATAATCCAACCATTAAAGCAACAGGGAGAATATTATGATCGTTATGATGGTGAAAGTGCCCGTGCTCAAAACCTTTGGTTAAGGCTTCCAGAATCATTTGCAACAAAACTCCGGCAATTACAAAAATTCCCAGGCTGCTTCCTTCTTCAGCAGTGTAAACCTGTGGAAAAACTTCATTTAAGCAGATCGTAATTAAGAATCCGGCACTTAAAATTAGTAGGTTTTTGGCCAGTTTTTCTTTTTTACCAAAGTACTTTCCCAGTAAAACTCCGGCAATGACGCTTAATATAAGTAAAGTAACAGTCATATTAATTTAAAAGTGGTGAGAAACAAAATAAAACAATAATCAGATTCACACTTATGATGATGAGGTGTAATTTATAGTTCGTTTTATTTTTAAATATTATTTTTCTAAAAAAAATTAAAGGTATTCCAATAATTACCAATAAACTGGAAATAAGAAATTGAGGAGGAGGAGTGTGACTGTCAAAATACCCGAATTGAATTCCGGAATAAATTGAAAACAGGGTGGCTAATAAAAATATAATATTAGTATTCATCCTCAAACCAATTTCAGGTTATTTTTTCTTAAATAAATTGATGCATCGGGGAGACTTTTCTGCATTAAATTCAGACAATTGATAATCCCCCCAGATTTTTATTCTTTCAAAACCACATTCCTTTGCATAGGAATTTATGGTTTCTAACGTATGGAGTTTCACTTTTTCAAAAAAATGAAACGGTTTACCCTCTGTTTCAAAACGGATATCTTTAACAATGTGTCTTCCTTCAATTTTTTTGGTAATATTAAAATCGATTCCTTCTCTGTGCACTACCATTTCAGGGACTAAAGTTTCTCTTACAAATTCTTCACTCAGATAATCAAGTACGAAAAAGCCTCCAGGTTTTAAAGCATCATATACCGATTGAAAAACACTTTTGTCATCTTTCTCGTTGTCGAAATAACCAAAGCTGGTAAAGAGATTAAAAACAGCATCTACAGGTTTTGAATCAATGGGATTGCGCATATCATGAACTTTAAAATGTAAAGTTTCATTTTCAAACTGTTTGTTATGCTCTATACTTTGCTTAGAAAGATCTAAACCAAGGACTTCATAGCCTAATTTATTGAGAAAAACAGAGTGTCTTCCTTTTCCGCAGGCAAGATCAATGATCGTGCTTGAGGTAGGGAGCTGAAGCTCTTTTGTAAGTTTTGTGATAAAATTTTCAGCTTCCGTATAGTCTCTGTTACTATAAAGCAAATGATAATAAGGGGTATCAAACCAAGATTCAAACCATTCCATCCTGCAAAAATAGTGTTTTTGATTGATGGTACATCGTTATTGGTTGATGGTTTTTATAATATGCGGTGATTTCTATCAACTATAAACTGACAACCAACCACTAAAAATCGCTATTTTTGCAAAATGGATATAGATAATCTACAGATACAGATAAAAACATTTTTTGGTCTTGAACAAATTTTAGCGGAAGAGATTAAAAAGCTGGGCGGAAGAAAAGTCGAAATTAAAAACAGAGCGGTTAACTGCGAAGGAGATTTAGGATTTTTATACAAAATCAATTACTCAGCAAGAACGGCTTTGAAGATTTTGGTACCGGTTCATGAATTCAAAGCATTCAACCAGCATCAGTTTTACGACAGGCTTTTTAAGTTCAATTGGGAAGAATTTATGGATGTGGATCAGTCTTTTGCGATTGATGCAACGGTAAATTCCGAAACCTTTAAGCATTCTCAGTTTGTAACCTTGAAAATGAAAGATGCCATCGTAGATTATTTTCAGGAAAAATTCAAAAGACGTCCGAACGTTGAGACAAAGCATCCTGATATTAAATTCCATCTTCACATCGATAGAGAATTAATTACCATTTCTTTGGATTCTTCAGGGGACCCTTTATTTAAAAGAGGATATAGAAGAGAACAGGGAGAAGCACCTATTAATGAAGTTTTAGCGAGTGGGATGCTGCAATTGGCAGGATGGGACGGAAAAGGCAATTTCCTTGATCCGATGTGCGGTTCGGGGACTTTATTGATTGAAGCGGCAATGATCGCCATGGATCTTCCGGCACAGATTTTCAGAAAAAGATTTGCTTTTCAGAACTGGAAAAATTATGATGCTGATCTGTTTACGAAAATTAAAGAATTCAGAATCAACAGGGTGAAAGAATTTACCGGAAAGATTGTTGGTTACGACATTGATGCAAGAATGCTGAATGCCGCAAGAATGAATATTGAGGCTGCTGAAATGGAAGATGTGATTGAAGTGAGAAAACAGAACTTTTTTGATTCCAAAAAAGATCTTTTCCCATTGTTGATGGTTTTCAATCCACCATATGATGAGAGAATTTCAATTAATGACGATGATTTTTACAAGAAAATAGGAGATACTTTCAAAACGCATTATCCGAATACATTGGCTTGGCTGATTTCTTCCGATCTTGAAGCGGTGAAGAAAATTGGTCTTCGTCCGTCAAGAAAAATCAAACTTTTCAACGGAAAATTAGAGACGAGGTTTTTGCAGTATGAAATGTATGAGGGAACAAAGAAAGTACATAAGCTTGAAGATAAATAAAGTTAAAACCTTCCAATCTTTGGAAGGTTTTATATTTTTGTAAAAACTCAAACTATGAAATGGGATATTTTTGAAATTTTAGGACTTATAGGAGATGCTTTAAATACATTTGGAAGTAATTCATCCCTTTCAGATTTAAATTATGATGAAAAATCTAAAATAAACAAGAAAACAAAATATTTTACAGAAAAAGTAAGTTTATTATTTCTTTTGATTTCTGCAGTCTTATCATTTTTTGTTTTTAAAGATCCTTTGCTTTCTGAAAACTATGTTCAAATACTAGTTGTTGCTTCATTGATTGGTTTGGCAATATCTTTTTCGCTTTTTTTTATTTTGTATACTTTGGAAAAATACTATTTCAAAAGTGTTATCCAGTGGCTGTTTTTTAGTTTTTCAACGATTTTAATGGCTATTTCTGTGGTTTTGTGTGTTTATCTTAAGTCAGGAATATTTATATGAGCGAAAGATTAGTTATGTTTTCAGATTAATTATTATTTTCATAAAAACTCAAACTGTGTTTGGCTTATGGATGTCATTTAGACTTCATATTTTCAATATAATCTTATGGAAAGAAACATACATTCTTTTATTGTCTATTTCACCAAAGACGGCGCAAATCCATACTGTTTTTTAAAAGCATAAGAAAAATGAGAAAGATCTTCAAAACCAACTTCCATAAAAACATCCGATGGTTTCTGTTTCTTTTCAGATAAATGATAAAATGCCAGTTCCAGTCGTTTCTGAGTGAGCCAACGTTGAGGTGTCGTGAGAAAGATTTTCCTAAAATCCCGATTAAATGTGGACAAGCTCCGACCCGTCAAATATCCGAATCTTTCCAAAGGCATATTAAACATATAATTTTTCTCCATAAAATTTACCAGATCGATTTTGCCGGGCTCTTCAAAATCTGCCAGAACAACATCTATATTTTTATCAATAGCTCGTAAAATACTGATGGCCTCCGTTATCTTTAAATCTGCAATATTTTCGGGAAAAGGATCCTGAAGATCAAAATAGGGAATTAATGAAGCCAGACAGCTTTCCAAAAGAGGATGTTTTTCAAAACTGTAAATTTTAGCTTCATCACAAATACTTTTTTTTGAAATTTCGATATTCGAATAAAAATCTTTCAGGCGTTCTTTTGTCAGATGCATTACAACAGTTTTATGCTGAAACCCGTCTTTGGGATAATTAATGATCGTCGCCAAATGATTTCTTGGGATCAGAAAAATATCTCCCGCCTTGAAAACGTAAGATTTGTCTGCCTGAATAATTTTCGTTTCCCCGGAAATAAACCAAACCAACATATGGAATTCAAAAACGGTTTCCGTTTTGAACAGTTTGTCATCATAAGTGGAAAGTTTAATATCCGGAGTAATATATTTGATATGAAAATCCATTATAGAATCAATTTCAAGGATAAATTTAATTAAAAGAAATTACTTCACTTCGAATTTTATTCCGGTCATTTCTTCGCTTAATTTCCAAAGCTTTTCAGCATTCTCCAGATCAATGGAGTAGGGCTGAACACCTCTGATTGTGGAAGGTTCATCATATCTGTGTTCAATTTGCCCGTTGTCGATCTCTGCAATATTGCAGTTTTCACAATATACACCTCCGATATTTTCTAAAAGTGGGGTGGTAGCACACCAAACTGTTGTTGCCGCCCCTTGAGGAATGGTTTTCAGTTTCGCTTCTACTTCGGGTTTTATTTTTCCATTTTCATTGTGAGTGCCTATCTGGATGAACAAATCAATCGGTTCTTCCCTTCCCAGGTCTGTTCCGTACACCGAACCGGGATGTAGTGAATAAGCTCTTACATTGAATCCCTTTGCTTTTTCGTCTAAGATAGCGGCAAACAGATTGCAGGCTGTTTTCGATTGTCCGTAACCCAATAAAGTTTGATATTCCCTGTTTTCGAAATTCGGATCTTCAAAATTGAAAGGAGACATCTGATGTCCGTAAGAGGAAACATTGATTACTCTCGCTCCATTGGCTCTTTTTAAAGCTTCCCATAATTTTGCGGTAAGATGAAATTGCCCTAAGTAATTTGTTGCCAATTGTGATTCAATTCCCCGGCTGTCTCTTCGCAACGGAACCCACATAATTCCTGCATTATTGATCAGGAGATCTAATTTCCTGTCTGAAGAAAGGAACTTTTCAGCAAAATGGTTAATCGAATGAGGATCCATTAAATCTAGTTTTTCGATTTCAATATTCTTAATGCCTTCAAGATTTTTCTTTGCTTTTTCAATATCTCTCACCGGAACGATGACGGTTGCTCCTGCTTCTGTCAATGTTTTTGTTGTTTCCAGACCGATTCCTGCGTAACCGCCCGTGATAATTGCTAATTTTCCTGTAAGATCAATTCCTTTGATAACATCTTGTGTTGTAGATAGTGCGTTAAAACCTGAGTTGATAGGTTTCTGTAAATTATTAAGTCTCATTTTTAAATTGTTTTAAAATTTTATTGAGACAAAGTTAGATCGGGAATAGATTTTTTATTTTGTTTAAAATGTCAAATTGTTTTGTTTAAAATTTCATTGATGAAGTTCTGAATTAGTAAAGATCAATTAATCATAATAAATCATAATAAATCATCAACCTGGATATTATTTTGTTGTGTATTCCATTTAATTATGATAAAAACTTTTTGCTCATTCTTTCATGAATAAGTAATTTTGAAAAATTTTCAGATTTGAATCCTACCATTTCCATTATCGTTGCTATTTTTAACCGGAAAGATGAACTTTTCGAACTCCTTAATTCTTTTACAGCGCAGACTGTTAAAGATTTTGAAATCATTATTGTGGATGATGGTTCTTTCATAGATCTGAAACCTACTATTGAAAATTTTAATGAAATTTTAGATATTAAGTATTTCAGAAAAGATAACTCCGGACCCGGCTTGAGTAGGAATTATGGAGCGAGAAGAGCAGCAAATGACTGGCTGGTTTTTGTAGACAGTGATGTAATTGTAGAAAAAGACTATATCGAAAATATTAGAAAAGATATTCTTGAGATCCCGTGTGATGCTTTTGGTGGCGCAGACAAGGCGCACAAAGGCTTCAACCTTATGCAGAAAGCGATTTCTTATTCCATGACTTCGGTTTTTACAACGGGAGGGATAAGAGGGAACAAAAAAGCAGTTTCCAAGTTTCAGCCCAGAAGTTTTAATATGGGGGTGAAAAAAGATGTCTTTGAAAAAGTAGGCGGTTTTTCTGAAATGAGAATTGGTGAAGATCCGGATCTTTCGATGACACTTTGGGAAAACGGTTTTACAACAGCTTTTTTTGATAATATTGCGGTATATCATAAACGACGAGTAGATTTTGGTAAATTCTCCAAGCAAGTGTATCAGTTTGGCTGTGCAAGGCCAATTTTGAATCAGAGACACCCCAATTATGTGAAAATTTCATTCGCATTTCCTACGTTGTTTCTTTTAGGTTATATCTTAGGATTTGTAGAATATTTTGTATTGGGAAGAGGCTTTATACTTTCCTTATTTGGATTATACACTTTTATGGTGCTTCTCCATGCTATTATTGTGACGAAAAATGTTGCGATCGCTGCGATGGCTGTAATATCTACTTATATTCAGATGTTTTCTTACGGTTACGGATTTTTAAAATCGTGGATTTTACTGAATGTTTTAAAAATGAAGCCTGAAGAAGCATTTCCAAAACATTTTCATAAGATGTAAGATTGTCGTGCTGGCGAAGGAAGCATCTCATATAAACAGATTCTTCATTTCATTCAGAATGACAGAGGATAATAAATTTAAAGAAATAAAAGCTGTTGAATTTCAACAGCTTTTATACAATAATTAGAATATGGATGTAGTTTCATGGTTGAGAACACCTGTTTTGATCATGCATTCTCTCATTTTCTTATATGTTCTTTCAATATCATGATCCAGTCCGATGGAGAATCTGATTAATCCGTCGGAAATTCCCATTTCAGCACGTTCTTCTTCCGGGATTTCAGATGAAGTCGAGCTTCCGGAGCATGAGAATAATGTTTTATAAAATCCTAGACTCACCGCTAAATAACCCAAGTTTTCCCACTGCATCATTTCCATCAGTTCGTTGGCTTTTTCAGTTGTTCCTGCATCTAGAGTCAATAAACCTCCGAATCCATATTCCTCATGCATCATACTTTTCATAAGCTCATGGTTCTTGTGGGATTTTAATCCGGGATATACCACTCTCAATCCATCATTTTCGAACCTTTCGGCAAGATACATTGCATTATGGCTGTGTTGCTTCATTCTGATATGAAGTGTTCTCAGGTTTTTTAAGATACTTGCAGAACGGAGGCTGTCCATAGTTGGTCCCAGCAACATACAAGCTCCTGTGTTTACATTTTTAGTATCATTAATAAATTCCTGACTTCCACAGTAGACGCCACCTACAGTATCGCTGCTTCCGTTGATGAACTTCGTTAAAGAATGAATTACAATATCTGCTCCCAAAGAAGTGGGGGAGATTGATAAAGGTGAAAAAGTATTGTCAACAATCAGTTTCAGATTATGTTTTTTACAGATTTCAGAAAGCCTTCTAAGATCTGCCACTTCCAGAAGAGGATTGCTTACACTTTCGCAATAAATAACTTTGGTATCGGGAGTTATTGAGTTTTCTATTGATTCAAAGTTATTGATATCTACAAAAGTTGTGTTGATATGATAAGGAGGAAGAAAATTTTTCAAAAAAGCATAAGTTCCTCCATAGATGGTTCTGCTTGAAATAATATGATCTCCGCTTTTACAGATCTGCATTAAAACAGAAGTAATTGCCCCCATTCCGGATGCTGTTACGTTGGCGGTTTCTGTATTTTCCATTTTAGCCAATGCTTGTGAAAGATACAGATTCATTGGTGAAGAATGTCTGGAATACAAGTAACAACCATCTGCATTTCCTTCAAAAGTGTCAAACATTGTTTTTGCTGAAAGGAAAGTATACGTAGAGCTATCTGAAATAGAAGGGTTTACTCCTCCGAATTCTCCAAAATACTGTAAATCCTGGATTTCATTAGCTGCATTAAAGTGATCCATAGTTTTGATGATTTTTAATATGGATAAAAATGTAAATAACTGATGTTTTTTACAATGGTATTTTGTTTTTTTAGAATATAAAACTATATAATTGAAAAAAAATAGTAATATTGTTTAAGTTATGTGCCGAATATAAAGTTAAACCAAAAATATAACTATGGATTTTGATGATTTTGACAAAAAACTACTGATTTATTTGCAGGAAGATGCCAAGCAAACCACTAAAGAGCTGTCTTATAAGCTGGGATTGTCTGTTACGGCAGTGTATGAACGTATTAAAAAACTTGAAAAGCTTGGAGTGATTTCAAAATATGTGGCCTTGTTGAGTAGGGATAAAATTAATAGAAACTTTACCGTGCTGTGTCATGTAAAACTGATTCAGCACAAAAAAGAATATGTAATTGAGTTTGAAAAAGAAGTAGTGAATTTACCTGAAATAACAGAATGTTTTCATGTGAGTGGCGATTATGATTATATTTTAAAGATCAATGTAAAGGATATACAGGATTACAGAAATTTTATGCTGTCCAAATTAACTACCATTAAGCATATTGCAAGCACTCATAGCTCGTTTATGATCTCAGAAGTGAAAAATACTACTTCAATTATTTTATAATGTCCAATATATAGAAGTTTGATTAGAATAATATTGCTGCAGGTGTTTATACTAAAACACCATTTTTAGAATGAATAGGGTCAGGAAGCTCTGTTTCTCCAACTATTTGTAATAAATCGATTTCAATAGTTCGGCAGATAGAAAGCATAGGAACATCAAACATTAATCCGGCAAACGGATTTTCTGAATAATCTCCTACCAATTCCATAATAATATAAATCCAGCCTATAATGATACAGAATGGGATAGAAGTCCAGATTCCCCAATCGCCGAGTTTTGCAAATTCGTTGACTAAACCTAATGGTAATAACATGATAAAAAGCACGTTAAAAACAAAAGCTGTACTTGCAAACTGTCTTGGAGAAGGGAATTTTTTAATTCTTTCCGCTTGCCCCTGAAAGTTGTAAAATTCATTCAGACAGGCCTGTAACTGGGTCTGGTTGAAGTCTGAAATGGCTTTTATATTTTTTAAATCATTGATATCCTTTGCCTGTTGAGAAATCAGGTATGTTGCAAAATTTTTATAATGAGACTGCAATTCTACTTCTTCCTGAGAAAGATATTTATTTAAGAAAATCGGAGTTCTGCCATAATCAGGAAATCCGGCCTTAATGAGTCTGTTGCGTTTGTGGTTGATATGGTGAGAATGTTCTTTCTCTGCTTTAATATGCTCCCATTCTGTCGGTACAAGAAGCTGTTCTCTGAATGTGTACAACCATGCAATATGGCGGTAAATTATTTTTTTTCTTCGGTCTTCCAGATCAAAAAGCCCTACTTCTTCATATTCAGTATTGAATGCATAGACCATGGATGCGAGAGAACGGCTGGAATTTACAATTCCACCCCATATTTTTCTGGCTTCCCAAAGCCTGTCGTATGCCTGATTGTTTTTAAAGCCGACTAAAAAAGCTTCTGCGGTGCCGATTAAAGCAACAGGAACCCAGGGAATGATCATCCATTCCCAATGAAATATATGAAATAAAACAGCAATCAAAGTGCACCATATTGAAATCCAGATCAGATGAGTTCCTGAAAGGTTAAGGACTTGTCTGTAATTGACATATTTCGTGGTAATCATACGTTTACTTTTAGAAAAGGATTATTAAAAGTAATAAAAGTGCACAAAAAAACCTCTAATTTTTAGAGGTTTTGTATATTTTTTTGAATTAATATTTTAACATTTCTTCTATCTTCGCGCTTAGCTTTTCTGCATTGGGAAGCATTTCTTTTTCCAGAATCAGGTTGATAGGAACTGCCGGAGTATCTAAGGATCCCATAGTTTCAACCGGAGCATCAAGATATTTGAAACAATTCTTAGAAATTCTGTGTGCAAAAGCCTCTGCAAATGAGTTGTTTAATTGTTCTTCTGTTAAGACGATACATTTTCCGTGAGCCTTTACTCTTTCGAAAACCAGTTCTTCATCTAAAGGAATTAAAGTTCTCAGGTCAATCACTTCAACTCTTCCGTTGAAGTTTTTCACAGCTTCTTTAGCCCAGTAAACTCCCATTCCATAGGTAACCACCAATAAAGTTCTGCCCTTTTCAGTTTCTTCTTTATCAGCTTCAATAATTACTTTTCCTTTTCCGAAAGGTAAGATGTAATCTTCTGCTGGTTCAATGGTTTTAGCATCTTCAGTCCCCGGAACTTTGCTCCAGTATAACCCTTTATGTTCCAACATTACTACCGGATTCGGATCGTAATAGGCTGCTTTTAATAACCCTTTAAAATCTGCTGCATTACTTGGATAAGCGATTTTGATTCCTTTAATATTAGCCAAAATACTTTCAACACTGCCACTGTGGTAAGGACCACCTCCTCCATAAGCTCCAATCGGAACACGTATAATATTGCTTACAGGGAATTTACCCTGACTTAAATAACTTGATTTTGAAATTTCCGTAATCAGCTGATTGATCCCGGGATAAATGTAATCTGCAAATTGAACTTCAACAATAGGTTTTAAGCCTACTGCACTCATTCCTGTTGTAGAACCAATAATGTAAGCCTCCTGAATGGCTGTATTGAATACTCTCTTGCTTCCGAATTTCTTTCCTAATGTGACTGTTTCACGGAAAACCCCACCAATTCTTTCCCCAACATCCTGTCCGTAAAGAAGAGCTTCAGGGTGTTTCCACATCAATTCCTGAATGGCGTGAATGGCTGCATCTACCATGACGATTTTTTCTCCACCTTCCGGTTCACGTGTTCCCACTTCTTCCGTAATCGGAGTTGGAGCAAAAATATGCTGCATCACAGTTTCAGGCTTTGGATCCTCCGCATTTTTCGCTCTTTCAAAGGCTTCTTCTGCTTCTAAACGAGCTTTTTTAGTGATCTGTTTTAATAATTCTTCATCGACACCGGATTCTAGCAATTGATTTCTTAGGATTTCTCCAGGGTCTTTTGCTCTGTGCTTTGTTAAATCTTCTTCATCTCTATAGAATTCTCTTCTCACTCCGGAAGTATGGTGACCGATCAAAACTGTTTTTGCACAGACAACCAATGGTTTTCTTTCTGTTCTTACAAAATCAACAGCTTTTTTCATGGCTTCAAAGCTTTCTTTGAAATCAGTTCCGTCCACTCTCATCCTGCTTAAACCGGTAAATCCTGCTACGAAATCGTAAGCATCACAAGTTCTTGCTTCTTCTTTAGTTACGGAAATTCCCCATTCATTATCCTGAACCAGGAAAATAATTGGCAGTTGATGCAATGCTGAAAACTGAAGTGCTTCACTCACTTCTCCTTCTGTTACGGAATTGTCTCCAAGACTGCAAACCACAACTGGACTGTTTTCGAATTGCTGTAAATTAAAATCCTGAATATATTTTATTCCTTGAGCAACTCCTGCAGTTGGAATAGTCTGCATTCCTGTTGCTGAGCTTTGATGAATGATTTTGGGTTTATTCTCATCTCTGCTCGAAGGGTGAGAGTAATAGGATCTTCCTCCGGAAAAAGGGTCATCAGCTTTTGCCAATAACTGTAACATCAGTTGATAAGGTTCAAAGCCGATTCCTAAAAGAATGCTTTCATCTCTGTAATAAGGAGAAACCCAATCTTCTTTTTTTAACTGGTAAGCTGTTGCTAGTTGAATGGCTTCGTGACCTCTTGATGTACTATGAACGTATTTGCAAATATTTCTGTTTTCTTCATAGATATCTGCCATTGCTTTCGCAAGCATCATATGGTTGTATGCTTTAAGCAGAATATCCTGAGAAACTTTTCCGTGAAGTGTATTTTCCATAGGAAACAAAGATAAACAAAAAAACAAAATACTAACAATCGTTAGTGTTTTTGGGTAATTGAATGATTGTCATTGAGTTTTGAATGAAATTTTATTTGAAAGTTCAAATGATGGCTTCCCGATATTTTATATAATGTTTTAGCAGGATTTATAAAAACTAATTTTAAAAGACAAAAAATTGAAGTAACTTTACATTCTCTTTTAAAATTAAAAGCTAGAAAAATTACATGTATTTAGTTTTTGACACAGAAACCACAGGTTTACCAAAGAATTTCAACGCTCCGCTTTCAGATTCAGATAACTGGCCAAGAATGGTTCAGATTGCGTGGCAGTTGCATGATGATGACGGAACTTTAATTGAAAACCAGGATTATATTATAAAACCTGAAGGGTATGATATTCCCTTCAACGCAGCAAGAATTCACGGGATTACAACGAAAATAGCGAATGAAGAAGGCCGTGATCTCGAAGAAATCTTAAATGAATTTTCTAAAGTTTTAGAAAAAGTAAGAGTCGTTTCCGGACACAATGTTGAGTTTGATTACAACATTGTCGGAGCTGAATTTTACCGAAAAAATATAAAAGACAATCTACAGGAGAAGCCAAGAGCGGATACCATGATTTTAGGTACGGATTTTTGTCAGCTTGGAGGAGGTAGAGGAGGAAGATTTAAACCCCCGAAACTGGAAGAACTTTACGAAAAATTATACGGCCATAAGTTCGATGAAGCGCATAACGCAGCAGCGGACGTAAATGCAACTGCTCAGGTTTTCTTCGAAATGATGAGAATCGGGGTGATTCCGGCTGAGATTTTAAAAACTTCGGAAGATCAGCTGGCTTATTTCAAGACATTGTATCCGGATCCGATCAAGCCTTTCAATATTATTATCAGAAGGCAGGTTGCTGATTTTAACAATAAGAAAAAACAGCAGGATTTCGGAAGTATTGATGAAATTGATTTAGGTAGATATTTTAATTTCAACAATCACAGTGTTTTTTCAACGTTGATGGCTACTTCGAGCATTAATGATTTAATCAAAAAAGCGACTGATGATAACTTTCCTGCCGTCGGAATGGTGGATCTGGGAAATATGATGGGAGCTTTCAAATTTGTTTCTGCGGTTGAAGGAGCGAATGGTGACCGTGCAAAAAAGCATAAAGAATATTTAGCTAAAAAACAGGAAGCGGAAGAGAAAGGAGAAGAGTTTAATGAAGAAGAGCCGGTTTCGGAGCCTTTGATTCCTGTGGTTGGGTGTGAGTTTTATATTTCTGACCGTTACGAGCAGAAGCAGTTTACGAAAGACGATCCAGACAGAAGAACGCAGGTTGTTTTGTTAGCAAAAGATTTTAACGGCTATAAAAATTTAGCAAAACTTTCAAGTATAGGTTTCCTGAAAGGATTCTATTTCGGGGTTCCAAGGATAAGCCGGGAATTGATTGCTGAATATAAGGAAGGTGTAATTGCTTTAACATCAGGAATTCACGGTGATATTCCGGATGCAATTTTGAATACCGGTGAACAGAAAGGGGAGGAGCTTTTCAAATGGTGGAAAGATACTTTTGGTGATGATTTTTATGTTCAGATCCAGAACCACAAACTGCCGGAAGAAGAGCATTTGAATGATGTTTTATTGCATTTCGCAGATAAATATAATGTTAAAATTTTAGCACAGAACGAAACTTTTTATTCCAATAAAGACGATTCTAATATTCAGGATATTGTAAGCTGTATCAAAGATGGTGAAAAACTGACAACTCCTGTAGGAAAAGGTTTTGGTAAGAGAAGAGGTTTGGCGACGGGAGAATATTACATCAAAAATGCAGACGAAATAAAAGAAGCATTTCTGGCGTATCCTGATGCTTTTGAGGCATACGAAGAATTTACGGCAAAATTCAAACCTTATACTTTAAAAAGAGACGTTCTCCTTCCGAAATTTGATATTCCTGAAGAGTTTATTCATGCTGAAGATGATGTTGATGGAGGAAAACGCGGTGAGATGGCCTATTTAACTCATTTAACGTATGAAGGAGCAAGAAAAAGATACGCAGAAATTACAGATGAAATTAAAGAACGTCTTGATTTTGAATTGGAGGTAATTGCCAATACGGGTTATCCGGGTTACTTTTTGATCGTACAGGATTTCTGTAACGAAGCCCGTAAAATGGGAGTCTGGGTTGGTCCTGGTCGTGGTTCTGCGGCGGGGTCTGCGGTAGCTTATTGTATTGGAATTACCAATGTTGACCCGATTAAATATGATCTCCTTTTCGAGAGATTCCTGAATCCTGAAAGGGTTTCCATGCCCGATATTGATATTGACTTTGATGATGAAGGCCGGGATAAAATTATCAAATGGGTTGTTGAAAAATACGGTAAAACTCAGGTAGCGCAGATTATTACGTATTCCGTTCTGGGTGGTAAATCTGCGATTAAGGATGCGGGAAGGGTATTAGATGTTCCTATTCCTGATACCAATAATATTGCCAAACTGATTCCTCCAAGCCCGGGAATGAACATTGCAAAGGCTTTATCAAAATATGATAAATTAAAACCTGAAGAACAGATGCTTGTCGATGAGATGAGGCTGGTTCTTGACAGTCCTTCCGATCCGCGCCATGATGTGTTGGCGAGTGCAAAAAAAATGGAAGGCTGTATCCGAAATACAGGAATTCACGCTTGTGGTGTCATTATTACGCCGGAAGATGTGAGTAATCTGGTTCCTGTAACGATTGCTGCGAAAGATGCTGATATTTTGGTGTCTCAGTTTGATAACTCCGTAGCAGAAAGCGCAGGATTGCTGAAAATGGATTTTTTGGGTCTGAGAACTTTGACCATTATTAAGGATGCGTTAAAACTGGTAAAAGCCAGACATGGAGTGGATATAGACCCTGATTTGATTCCGCTTGATGATGCTAAAACCTATCAGTTGTTTAAAGAAGGAAGAACGGTCGGGATTTTCCAGTATGAAAGTCCGGGGATGCAAAAATATATGAGAGAGCTGAAGCCGACGGTTTTTGCCGATCTTATTGCGATGAATGCCCTTTATCGACCGGGGCCTATTAAATATATCCCGAACTTTATCAACAGAAAGCACGGGATTGAAGAAATTGTTTACGATTTACCGGAAACTGAGGAATATTTAAAGGAAACGTACGGAATTACCGTTTATCAGGAGCAGGTAATGTTGTTGTCTCAGAAATTGGCCAATTTTACAAAAGGTGAAGCTGATACATTGAGAAAAGCGATGGGTAAAAAGCAGATTGATGTTCTTAATAAAATGTACCCTAAGTTTATTGAAGGAGGAAGAAAAAATAATCTGAATGAAGAGAGATTAGAAAAAATCTGGAATGACTGGAAAGCTTTTGCGGAATATGCCTTCAATAAGTCTCACTCTACTTGTTATGCGTTTATTGCTTACCAAACCGCTTATTTAAAAGCCAATTATCCGGCAGAATATATGGCGAGTGTAATGAGTAACAACATTAACAATACAGATTCTATTACCATGTTCATGGAAGACTGTAAAAGTATCGGGGTTGATGTTTTAGGACCGGATGTGAACGAATCCCAGTATAAATTCTCGGTAAACGAAAAAGGGCAAATTCGTTTTGGTTTGGGGGCCATTAAAGGAATTGGGGAAGGTCCGAGTGAAGCAATTACCAGAGAAAGAGAAAACGGAAGATTCAAAAATATTTATGATTTCTTTGAAAGGATCTTGCCTTCTCAAATGAATAAAAGAGTGGCGGAAAGTTTAGTGTTGGCGGGAGCTTTTGATGAACTGGATTCTTTCCACAGAGGACAGTATTTTGATATTGATATGTCAGGAAGAACCAATTTGGAAAGATTAATCAGGTATGGACAAAGCTTCCAGGAAAGTAAAAACGAGATGGAGAATTCGCTTTTTGCTGATTTTGCTGAAGAAGTTCAGATCGAACAACCAAAATTAGCGCCTTGTCCCGAGTGGCCAAACATGCATAAGCTGAATAAAGAAAAGGAGATTATCGGCTTCTATCTTTCTGCACATCCGTTGGATGAGTTTAAATATCAGTATCAGTTCATGCAGGGTAGCTTATCTAAAAAAGCGGTGCTTGAAAAAAACGATGAGACTAAAATAATTGTTGATGAAGTGCCGATTTTGGAGAAAGATTCTACGGATGAGGTTGCAGATTTAATAGAGATTGTTTCCGATGATATTGTGGCAGGTGAAGAAGAGGAAATTATTGAAGAAGTCACAAAAAAAGCAGAGCCAAAAGGTGTCTTTCACTTTTTAAATCTTGATGAGGTTGATGCTTATAAAGAACAGGCTTTTGCCAATAAACAGGAAGAGTTGTTTGAAGAAAAGAAAAAAGACTGGAAAACCTTACAGAAGGAAAGAGAAAACGGCGGTGGTGGAAAAGAATACACTGTTGCTGGTTTAATCACTGAATATGTTGTGAAAGACGGTTTCCGAAGTGGTGAAAAAGTTGCTTTTTTGACGTTGGAGGATTATTCTGGATCGTATTCTTTCAGGTTAGGAGATCGTGATTATATGAAGCTGAAGGAAAAACTTGAAGTTCAGAGATTTGTTATTTTAAAGATAAAATTTGCCCAAGTAAAAGACGGAAGGGTTTTTGTGAATGTAAATGATGTAATAGAGCTTCAGGAAGCATTCGAAAGGTTTGCGAAAAGTATCTCTTTAGTAATGGATGTGATGGATTTCCGGCCGGAAGATCTTAGTTTCTTCAGATCAGTATTAGAGCGAAATCAGGGAAATCAGAAGCTTAAATTTTATATCAAAAATGTTGATGATGATTTGAATACCGAACATCTTGAAGTGCAATCGATGAAGCATTCGGTAAATCTTAATGGTGATTTGATAAAAGAGATACAATTGTTAAACAAATATGAGTTTTATCTCAATTAAATTTATAATATTTTACATATTTTTAGTTAAAAGTGGCTTTTTAGTCACTTTTTTTATTTTTATTAATTGTAAAAAAAGTTTTAATAATATTCTTTTTTTGTTGAAATATTATTAATTGCCAATTGCTTGATAATTAAATATTTATAAGTATATCTCGATTTGTTGATTTTTCAATTTAATCCTTTGGGTTGTGTTTTTTATCAATGAAATTCGAAATTTTATTAAAAAATATTTAACTAAATGTTAATTTTAAGTAAAATTATATTGATTGTTTTGTATTTTTACCGCAATAATATTTAATAAGCATGAAGAAACTTTACAAAAATCCATGGCAGTGGTGCCGCGGTTTAAAAAATGTGGGAATTACGGTTCTTACAATTTTTGGAGCTGTGCAAGGATTGAATGCACAGGTGAATAGTTATACCTTCACACAAAGCTCCGGAATGTTTAACAGTATTTCATCTACTGGTACCCTTGTCACGGGAAGTGATGCTACAACAGCAACAACGAATGATACTTCCGGATGGTCGGTTAATATCCCTTTTAATTTCAATTTTAATGGAACTAATTATACTTCACTTTACGTAAACTCGAATGGTGGAGTAACGTTTGGGACTACAACAAGTACGAGTTCAACTGTAATTTCTACAACAACAGGTTATTCAGGCGCTGTGGGAGTTATGAATAGAGATTTGTGGGGAGTGTTTATTACTTCTGGGGTTACAACAAGTGGTTCAAATATTATTACCAATGTTGCTTCTTTTAAAGGGATTGAAGTTGGTAAAGCATTAAATAACGTAAATGGAATTCCTACAGGGGCTACGGTAACTGCATTTGATGAGACCGCGGGTACAATTACCATGTCAGCTGCCGCAACTTCAAGTTCATCGGCAGCGGTAATTCGATATGGTACTGGTAAAATCTTTACTTCAGTAGAAGGAACTGCTCCTAACAGGGTTTTTGTTGTGGAGTGGAAGGGTTACAATGATTATGGTACGACTACAGATGTAAGTAATTATCTTAATTTTCAATTGAGATTAGCAGAAACCACCAACACGGTTTCTGCTGTTTATGGACCTAATTATAATATCTCTACTACAGCAAGAACTAATCAGGTAGGTTTAAGAGGTGCTTCAGCAAGTGATTATAATAACAGATCGGGTGCTACTACTACAGCTTGGACAAGTACATCTGCTGGGACATCTAATACTGCTACTGTTTCAAGAGATAATACAAACTTTCCTGCTTCTGGTTTAACCTATACTTGGACACCACCAAGTTGTTATATGCCAAGTGCCTTAACGGTTGCAAGTGCAAGTATAACGGCAAGTGGAGCAACAGCTTCTTGGACCGCGGCTTTAGTGGCACCTAGCGGATATGAAGTGTATTATAGTACTTCAAATACAGCACCTTCATCAAGTACGGTTTTAAATTCAACAAATTCTGTTACTTCTACAACAACATCAGCTCCAATAAGTGGACTGTCTTCTTCCACAACTTACTATGTTTGGGTAAGATCATCATGTTCAGGAACTGATAAGAGTGTTTGGACGGCAGTTACATCATTTACTACATTGGCAACTTGCTTTGCTCCAACAGCAATTGTTTCTACAGGAGCTACTTCTAATACAATAAGTGTTTCTTGGACGGCAGCTACACCAGTGCCGACACTGGGGTATGAAATTTATTATAGTACAAGCAATACAGCTCCTACAATATCTACTCCGGCTACAATTACTAATATTACAGGAACTTCATATACTATTCCTGGATTAACGGCTAATACAGCTTACTATATTTGGGTGAGATCAAAATGTAGTTCTACCGATCAAAGCGTCTGGTCTTCTTCTATTGTGGGATATACAGGGTATTGTGTTCCAACAGGAGGAAGCAGTTCTACATTGTATTATTTAAAAACTATTACAACTACTAATGCTACTACAAATTTAGCATATACTGCCACTTCATATACTGCATATGTAAACAATACTGCCACTTCATTCTCTAGCTATCCTGGAGGTGTATTTAATTATGCATTGGCAAACTCTACCACAGCTACTTGCTATTTTTACATTTGGGTGGATTGGAATAATGATCTGGACTTTAATGATACAGGTGAGACTATATTGGCAACAACTACATATGCTGCAACTAATTCGGGAACATTTACAGTTCCTTCAACTCAGGCCTTAGGTGCATACAGAGCAAGAATCGCATTGTCGGAATCAGGAGCAATTACTTCTTGTGGGCCTGCTCCTTATGGAAACTATGTAGACTTTACGTTTAATGTTGTTGCTCCACCTAGTTGTTTAACTCCAACAGCGGTTACATTTACAGGTGCTTCTTCAAATACAGCAGATGTTTCTTGGACTGCACCAACACCAGCACCGGCACAAGGATATGAAATTTATTATAGTACAAGTAATACAGCTCCTACAATATCTACTCCGGCTACTATTACTAACATTACAGGAACTTCATATACTATTCCTGGATTAACGGCTAATACGGTTTACTATATCTGGGTGAGATCAAAATGTAGTGCTACCGATCAAAGTGCCTGGTCTTCTTCTGCTACTGCTTATACAGGGTATTGTGTTCCAACAGGAGGAAGCAGCTCTACATTGTATTATTTAAAAACGATTACAACTACCAACGCAGTTACGAATTTGGCTTACACGGCAAGTTCCTATTCGGCTTATGTAAATAATACTGCAACTTCATTTTCAAGCTATCCTGGAGGTTCATTTAATTATGCATTGGCAAATTCTACAACAGCTACTTGTTATTTTTATATTTGGGTAGACTGGAATAACGATCTGGACTTTAATGATGCAGGAGAAACTGTATTAGCCACGACTACATATGCAGCAACAAGTTCGGGATCATTTGCAGTTCCTTCCACTCAGGCATTAGGTTCGTACAGAGCAAGAATCGCATTGTCAGAATCAGGAGCAATTACTTCTTGTGGACCTGCTCCTTATGGAAATTATGTAGACTTTACATTTAATGTTGTGGCTCCACCGACTTGTTTTGCACCAACTGGAATTACAATGTCTAATATTACAGGGAACTCTGCTACAGTTTCTTGGACGGCAGCTACACCTACTCCTACACAAGGATATGATGTGTACTACAGTACTTCAAATTCTACGCCTGCTGCAAATGCAGTACCGAATCAAACGGGAGTAATGACATTGACTACACCAATTTCTCCGCTATCTCCTCTTACTACGTATTATGTATGGGTAAGATCTCATTGTACAGGTACAGATTTAAGTGCGTGGTCTTCGGTTCCGGTATCATTCCAAACTTTATGTCAGCCTCCGGCTTTGCTTTCTACTACAGGTGCTACGGTTTGTCCAAGTAATACAGCTACGCTTTCTGCGACAGCAGATACAGGAGCTACTATTACGTGGTATGATGCAGCAACAGGAGGTACGGTTTTAGGTACAGGACCAACTTATACTACGCCGGTTTTAACAACAACGACTAATTATTGGGCTACAGCTTCAAGCGGTTCTACAGCAAATGTGGGTCCTGTTTCTCCAGCAGCAGCAGGGGGGACTCAGGGAGCTTGGACAATACAATGGTCTGTTTATTTTACAACATTGTCGCCAACAAAATTACAATCGGTTACTGTTTATCCTGTAGCTTCAGGTGAAGCTGGAGAGCTTAAAGTTTATACTGGCTCAAGTACATCGGGAACTTTAATTGCGACAATTCCTTATACAACAACTGTGAGTGGCGGAAGTACTCCACAGGTAATTGTAATAAATGCAGATTTACCAACTGTAGGTAATTACAATATTTATCCAAGTATATTGCCAACTTCAGGATTAACAAGAAATATAAGCGGAGCAGCTTATCCTTATACATCTTCTATTGCTAATATTACAGGGAATGGATATGATTCTACTTATTATATGGGGTTGTATAACTTTGTATTCAATTCAAAATGTGAATCTGCAAGGCAGATGGTTACAGCTACGGTAAGTTCTGCAGGTTGCTTAGGTATTTCTGAAACGACTGCAAAAGAAGGTATTAAAGTTTATCCAAACCCATTTGTAGATGTATTGAATATTTCGGATATCAATAATGTGAAATCTATTTCTGTGGTGGATGTTGCAGGCAGATTGGTAAAAACATTTGATAAACCAAGTTCAACACTCCATTTAGGAGAATTAAATTCAGGAATGTATTTAGTTGTTCTGAATATGAAGGATGGTTCTAAACAAACTATTAAAGCAATAAAAAGATAATGTTTTTTATATGATTAATACATTGTAAAAAAAGCTTCCCAATTTGGGAAGCTTTTTTATTTGTAATAGAATTTTATTTATCAGGTACCGGTTGGATATCTCCCGTGTTCAAAAGGTCAAAAACGGAAGGGAAGAACATAACGAGGATGAAATAGACGATAATCATTAATACAATTAATGCAAAAAGAATAATGACTAAACTGTTGGGCTTGTTTTTCTTTTTTGGTTCCATGATTCTGGTATTTGGTTAATAGATTGAATGATAAATAAATCTAAGCTAATTTCTTGCCACATTGTTTACAGTATCTAGCATCGTCATCAATATCCTCATTGCCACACCGGTCGCATATTTTCTCTAGGTTTTGTCTTTTATTGCGCATTTCGGCCGTTACAATTCCTGTTGGAACAGCTATAATAGAATAACCGGCCAACATCAAAATAACCGCAAAAAACTTCCCCATAGGAGTAATAGGAGAAACATCTCCATACCCGACTGTAGTTACTGTTACCACTGCCCAGTAAATAGATTGCGGAATGGTTTCAAAGCCGGGTCTTCCCCCTTCTACCATAAACATCAAAGAGCCAACAATGACCGAGAAAATAATTAAAAATAAAAGAAAAATATAAATCTTTCTGGAGCTGTTTTTTAGTGCTTTTACAATAAGGTAGCCATCGTTCATAAAATCCAGAAGATTGAAGATCCTGAAAATTCTTAGCATTCTCAACATTCTGAAAATGAGAAAATACTTAGTGACAGGAAAGAAGAAGCTTAAATAAAAAGGAACCAATGCTAAAAAATCAATAATTCCGAAGAAGCTAAAAATATATTGTTTTTTATTTTTTACTACAGCAATTCTGGACCAGTATTCAGCTGTAAAAAACAGTGAAATGATCCATTCGAGAATTAGAAAGGTATAATGAAATTTTTTATCCAATTGAGGTACACTTTCCATCATGATGATAGCAGTACTTATAAGAATTAAGGATAATAATACGATATCGAAGAGTTTTCCGAGCTTGGTATCGGAGCGATAAATGATACGATAAAGGAACCTTTTCCAAAGAATATCTTCAGGAATAAGATTATGTTCTCTTTCCATTTTAGGCTGTTATTTCACAAGAAAGTTAATAATTTCTATTGAATATTGATGAAGGTTTGAGTGGTAATAGATTTTTTTTAAATTAAAATTTTTTTAATCAAAAATATGTGACTTATTGTTTGTAAATATTTGGTTTTCAATTTATTAT
>JBCNMJ010000052.1:0-24950 GCA_039594975.1 Chryseobacterium sp.
AGTAATACATTAAACCTAGAACCGGAGTCGTCAATACGAATGCAACCGCATTGTGACCGTACCACCACTGTACAATAGCATCTTTTACCCCTGCATATGCCGAATAAGATTTCCAGCCTGCGAAAGATAAAGGAACTTCAAGGTTATTGAAGATGTGAAGCATTGCTACCGCAATCCATGTTCCGATGTAGAACCAGATCGCTACATAAAGGTGTCTTACCCTTCTTTTTGCAATGGTCATGAACATGTTGATCCCGAAAATAATCCAAGAGAATGCAATTAATATGTCGATCGGCCACTCGTGTTCAGCATATTCTTTTGAAGTATTGATCCCCATAAAGAACGTAACGAACGTAGCAACGATCATAAACTGCCAAGTCCAGAAATGTAACCATGATAATGTATCGCTGTACATTCTTGTTTTTAATAATCTTTGTAATGAGTAATAAATACCTGTATAAACGATATTACATACGAATGCCCAGATTACTGTATTGGTGTGCAACATTCTGATTCTACCAAATCCGAATGCACCATGAGTGTTTATTAACCCTTGAATATTTCCCGATGCCAAACTTTTAATCGTTGTATCATCAGTTCCGAATAAAAATTCGGGAAGTTCAGGGTAGAAAAGCATTAATGCTGCCGTAAGCCCGAACGTGAATCCAATAAGCCCAAAAACCAGGGTAGCGTAGAGGAATGCACGGACAATGCTATTGTCATAACTAAACTTTTGTGTCTCCATATCAACTATTCACTTTTTTCTTCAATTTTATTATTTTCCTATTTCTTTTTTCTCTGTTTCTTTGTTGCCAATTTCTTCCTCTTTGACTTCATCATCAAAAAGAATTCTGACAGCAGGAGATTCATCATCTTCAAACTGTCCTTTTTTGGCATACACTATAAATACGACCAAGAAAATCGCAGCTAAAGAAACACTGCATAGGATCATTAAATATAGAATATCCATTTGACAACAAAATTAACCTATTTTCGGGGTTCAAATTTAGTGAAAAATAATGACATTCATCACGAAATACGGGTTTTGGTTAATTTAAAATCAGTCTAAATAAGCCTCTTTTACGCCTGTTTTTTGAAATATTTTCTTCCTAAAATCCAAGTCGAAAGTGTGGTAAACGAAACCACGGTGATAGAACTTGCAGGCATAATCAATGCAGCGAAAAGCGGATGCATATGTCCTGTAACTGCGTAACTTAAACCGATAACATTATAAAGAAAACTGATTATAAATGTCATTTTCACAATAGTGATCGAGCCTTTGCATACATTCAGGTATTTGTCTAAAGTAACTACTTTTTCACCATTCATAATCACATCGGAAGATGGGGTAAAGCTGTTGGTGTCATCCGCAATGGCAATTCCTACATTACTCTGTTTTAATGCTCCTGCATCATTCAGTCCGTCTCCCAGCATGGCTACTTTTAGGTTTTTATCCTGTAAGGTTTTGATATAATTCAGTTTGTCTTCAGGATTTTGGTTAAATGCCATTCCCTGGTAATTGGGAATTAGTTCTTTAAGTTGATTCTCTTCAGAGGAATTATCCCCACTTAAGATAAAGATTTTATAACCTGTAAGCTTTTTGAATAGATTGGCAAGTCCCGGTCGGTATTCGTTTTTGAAGATAAACTTCCCTAAGAACTCTTCATTTTTACTGATATAAACGGCAGTCTCTAGGTTTTTAGACTCCTGATTGTTATAGCTGGCTGAACCGATTTTATAGATATTTCCTCTTACATTTGCCTCATATCCTTTCCCGGAAATTTCCATAAAATTTTCAACAGGGAAGTATTCATCATTAATTTCAATAAACTCATACAAAGACTTTGAAAGCGGATGGTTAGAGTTTTTTAATAAGGTTTTAATGTTTTGTAAATCAAAATTCTGGATCTTGGAACCTTCATATTTGATATTCGATTTTTTTCTGTGGGTGATGGTTCCTGTTTTATCAAAAACAATTGTGTCCAGTTTCGCGATTTTTTCTATCGTTAAAGTGTCTTTTACATAGAATTTATTGCGACCTAAAATCCTCATAATGTGTCCGAAAGTAAACGGTGCGGATAAGGCAAGTGCGCACGGACAGGCGATGATCAGAATGGCGGAAATGACCTGGAACATTTTTTCCAAATCTACAGTTGCCCAGTAAATTCCTGAAATAAGAGCAATCCCTAAAATGATGAATGTGAAATACTTACTGATGTTATTCGTTAGTGTGTCAAGCCCTGTTTCGTGTTTTTTGAAGGCTTCCTTATTCCAGAGCTGAGTCAGGTAGCTTTGGTCTACGTCTTTTATGACTTCTAACTCCAGAGAAGAACCGATTTGTTTTCCTCCGGCAAAAATTTTATCTCCGGGCTGTTTGCTGATTGTGGCACTTTCTCCTGTGATGAAGCTATTGTCGATATTTCCTTCGCCGTTAATCAGGATAGCATCAACAGGAATGATTTCCTGGTTTCTAACTAAAATTCTGTCACCGATTTTTATTTCTGAAAGGAGGATATTATCTTGTTTTCCTTCAAAATCAACCTTAGTTACAGCAATGGGATAAAAAGATTTGTAATCTCTATCGTAGGAAAGCGCGTTGTAAGTTCTTTTCTGAAAGATTTTGCCTAAAAGCATGAAAAATAAAAGCCCACACAAGGTGTCGAAATATCCGGGTCCATAATCGGTTACAATCTCGTAAACACTTCGCCCGAAAAGAACGATGATTCCCAAGACGATAGGAACATCAATGTTAACAATTTTATTTTTTAATCCGTACCAGGCAGATTTGTAATAGTCAGAAGCTGAATAGAATACAACGGGAACGGCCAAAAGGCACATCAGGGTTCTGAAAAGACCTTTGTAATGATCCATCCAATAATCTTCTCCTCCTACATATTCCGGGAAAGCTAAAAACATCCCGTTTCCAAAGGCAAAAGCTGCAATCGCAAATTTTACCAATAAAGATTTGTCGAGGTGATCGACATTTTTATCTGCGGTTTCAAGGTTAATGACGGGTTTGTACCCTAGATTGGTTAAAAAATTAGCTAATTTGCTTAATTTTAATTCGTTATGATTGAAAGAGATCTGTAAGGTTTTCCTGGTGAAATTAACCTGAGAATACTTAATGTTTTTATTTAGAGTATGAAGACTTTCCAAAAGCCAAATGCAAGATGTACAGTGGATTACGGGAATTTTGAATGTGACCAGACTTGTTCCGCCTTCCGAGAAATCAGTGATCTTTTCAAAGATTTCGGGAGTGTCTAAATAATCAAACTGAGTGGAGTTTTCATCACTTGGACGAATTCCGGCTCTCTTATTCAGTTCGTAGAAATTACTTAAATTATTGGTATTCAGAATTTCGTAGACAGATTTGCAGCCGTTGCAACAAAAGACTTTTTCGTCAAACAGAATTTGTTCCTTTTCTATCCCTTGACCACAATGAAAACAGTTCTCGCTCACCTTCATAAATTATTGAAGCACAAAATTATAACAATTTTTTTTGTTTATCGAGTTAAAAAGTTCTATTTTTGTGATAAATGTCATATTAAAATGCCGCAGGAACAACAGCTCGCTATTGAAGAAAGATTTGCCAGAGTTTTTAATGATAAATCATTCAAAGAAAGACTTTCTAATGCAGATTTTGAGAAATACATTAGCGCAAAGAAAAAAATGAGTTTTCAAAAGCACGACATCATTTTCGAAGACGGAGAAATCCCAAAGGGAGTATATGTTTTGGAAAAAGGTGCTGCTAAACTATCTAAGTCAGGAGCTTTTGGAAAAGACCAGATTTTAAGATTTATCAAAGAAGGCGATATTATCGGATATCGTGCTCTGCTTTGTGGTGAGAATTTTCAGGCAAAAGCTGAAGCTATGACAGATGTTGAATGTACTTTCCTTCCTTCAGATGTTTTCATGCACCTCTTGGAGGTTGATCCTCAGCTTTCATTTGTGATGCTTCAGAAAATTTCTTACGAATTAGGAGAATCTTCTAACACCATCACTTTTCTGGCTCAGAAAACAGTACGAGAAAGATTAGCTGAAATTTTATTGCTTCTTGAGCAAAAATTAGGGGTAGATCCGGAAGGATTTATCAAGATTTCTTTAACAAGAGAAGAAATTGCAAACATTATCGGAACGGCAACAGAAAGTGCCATCCGTTTGATTTCCGAGTTTAAACAAGATAGTCTTATCGAAGTAGACGGGCGAAATATCAAGATTCTTAACCACGACAAATTAATGAAACTAGGTCACGTAGTTTTATAAAAATCATACGAAACTTTAGTCGGCTCAAGGCCGACTTTTTAACTTTTAAAAAATAGATACATTATGTCTGTTCATTCTGAGATTAAGAAAGTTACCACTGAAACCTTGCGTAAAATGAAATTCGACAAGGAAAAAATAACAATGCTGACGGCGTACGATTTCACGACTGCGAAAATGGTGGATGCAGGAGGAATAGATGCGGTTTTAATAGGAGACTCTGCAGCCAATGTGATGGCGGGCTTTGAAACCACGCTGCCTATTACTTTAGATCAGATGATTTATCATTCTCAAAGTGTAGTGAGAGGAACCGACAGGGCTTTGGTGGTTGCCGATTTACCTTTTGGAACATACCAAAGTAATCCGGAAAAAGCATTGGAATCTGCGGTTAGGATGATGAAAGAAGGGGGGGCACATGCTGTAAAAATTGAAGGAGGTAAGGAAATCTCAAAATCTATTAAAAAAATTATCAATGCGGGAATTCCGGTGATGGGACATCTGGGATTGACGCCACAGTCTATCTATAAATTCGGGACATATAAAGTAAGAGCTAAGGAGGAAGCTGAAGCTGAAAAGCTAATTGCCGATGCCCAGCTTTTGGAAGAATTGGGATGTTTTTCTGTTGTGCTGGAGAAAATTCCGGCAGAGCTTGCTAAGAAAGTAACAGAGTCAATTTCTATCCCGACAATCGGAATCGGAGCCGGTCCTCACTGTGACGGGCAGGTTTTAGTATACCACGATATGGTTGGAATGAACAAAGGTTTCAGCCCGAAATTTTTAAGAAGATATCTGGATCTGTATACAGAAATCACCGGAGCGGTTGCTCAATATGTGAAAGACGTTAAAGGTCAGGATTTCCCTAATGAAAATGAAAGTTATTAATTCATGAGAAACCAACAGTCTACTCAAGGAATTTTATCAATTGTTGCCCTGATTTGTCTTGCGGCGGGATGGTTTAATTTCTTTTCTCCGGAAATCAATAGCTTACTTTCACGGAAAGTTTTCTATGTTTTAATAGGAATCAGCTTTTTTCTTCAGGCACCTTTGCTGAGCAATAAGAATTTTGTCTATGCAATGTATGCTGCAGCTGCCATTTGTGTACTGGGAGGTTTATTCATTCCATTAGGAACAAAGTTGGAATCGATTAAAACAATCGGCCTTTTAGGAGGTATTATTCTTTCCATCGTAAACAGGCCTACATATCGTCAGTAAATCTATGAAGGAACAGATTGTTTATGAAGACAACCATATTTTGGTGGTCAATAAAAAAGTCGGCCAGCTTGTACAGGGGGATAAAACCGGCGATGAATCGTTATTAGAATTAATCAAAGACTTTATAAAAAAAAGAGATAACAAACCGGGGAATGTTTTCCTCGGTTTAGTTCATCGTATCGACAGGCCGACTTCAGGTTTGGTGATTTATGCTAAAACTTCCAAAGCTTTATCTCGTCTGACTCAGATGGTTAAAAATAGAGAGGTTAAGAAAACGTATTGGGCAGTTGTGGCAAAAGAAATGATTCCGCAATCTCAGAGGCTGGTGCATTATCTAAAGAAAAATGAAAAGAATAATAAAGCTATTGTTTTTCCAAAAGCCACTGATGGAGCAAAAGAAGCAATTCTTACGTATAATGTAATTAAAAAACTAGACAATTATCTTTTACTGGAAATTGATCTGGAAACAGGAAGACATCATCAGATCCGTGCTCAACTGTCAAAAATCGGAACTCCAATTAAAGGGGATTTAAAATACGGTTCACCTCGTTCAAATCCAGACGGAGGAATTAATCTTCATGCCAGAAAACTGGAATTTATTCACCCTGTTACTAAGGAAAAAATAGAAATTATTGCTCCCGTTCCACAAAATGATGCGGTCTGGAGGGCTTGTGAAATAGAGTAAAGGTTCTTAAGCTAAATATTAAAAAGCGAAAATAATCTTTCAAGACTAAAAATATTTTAAATAAAGAGCGGTGTTTATTCATCGCTCTTTTTTATTTTCAAAAGACAAAATTTTGCTCATTTCAAAAAAATGTCTACCTTCGTTTCAGCTTTAGGGGTGTCTGTTGATAAAACAGGCTGAGATTTTACCCTTTGAACCTGATTTCTAGATCATACTAGCGTAGGGAAAAGTGAAATGACTTTGCTGTACATTCTATTGTACAATGACGGGCATTCCTAAAGTGTATTAAAAATTTAGGAATGGAGCTCACAATCAATCACACACTCAGAACTTTTGATGTACTTCCCGAAACACTGGAAGTATTACTTGCTATTGAAATACCCCAAAAACGAAAGGGTGTTGCCGTAGCACTTAATAATCGTATTATTCCGCAGCCATTCTGGGCAGAAACATTTCTCAGCGACAAAGATTCAATTTTAATTATCACTGCTACTCAAGGCGGTTAATCTATATAAAAAACAATTATTATATGGCTCATAACATCACACGTTCGCCGTTTCCGAACTCAAAAAAAATCTATGTTGAAGGGAAAATTCACCCGATCAATGTGGCAATGCGCGAAATAGAACTAAGTCCGACCAAATTATCCAACGGAACTTTAGAACATAATCCACCTGTGACCATTTACGATACATCAGGACCTTACACGGATGAAAATTCTGAAATCAATATCGAAAAAGGTCTTCCAAGAATCCGCGAACAATGGATTTTAGACAGAAATGATGTTGAAATTCTTGATGGAATTACTTCTGAATACGGAAAAGCCCGACTTTCGGATTCAAAATTAGACGAACTACGTTTTTCTTACAACCATAAACCGAAAGTGGCTAAAGAAGGAAAGGAAGTTACCCAATTATATTATGCAAAACAGGGAATTATTACTCCTGAAATGGAATACATTGCCATTAGAGAAAACCAAAGAATCGAACAGCTAGATTTTGTTTCAAAAGATATGGCCTTTCAGCATGAGGGAAATAGCTTTGGAGCAAGAACTCCGAAAAATAAAATCACTCCTGAATTTGTAAGAGATGAAATTGCAGCCGGAAGAGCAATTATCCCTAATAATATCAATCATCCGGAAAGCGAACCGATGATCATCGGAAGAAATTTTTTGGTTAAAATTAATGCCAACATCGGGAACAGTGCCGTTTCATCAAGCATTGAAGAGGAAGTTGAAAAAGCAGTCTGGGCTTGCCGATGGGGAGCAGATACGATCATGGATTTATCTACCGGGAAAAATATCCATGAAACCAGAGAATGGATTATCAGAAACAGTCCGGTTCCGATTGGTACCGTTCCGATTTATCAGGCATTGGAAAAAGTAAAAGGCGTTGCAGAAGATTTAACCTGGGAAATTTTTAAAGATACTTTGATCGAACAGGCTGAACAGGGAGTTTCTTATTTCACAATCCATGCCGGAGTTTTGTTGCGATATATCCATTTAACAGCAAAACGTGTAACAGGAATTGTTTCCAGAGGAGGTTCGATTATGGCAAAATGGTGTCTGTATCATCATAAAGAAAACTTTTTGTACACCCACTTCGAAGAAATCTGTGAAATCATGAAAAAATATGATGTTGCTTTTTCTTTGGGAGATGGTCTTCGCCCCGGTTCTATTGCCGATGCCAATGATGAAGCGCAGTTTGCAGAGCTGGAAACTTTAGGCGAGCTTACAAAAATTGCCTGGAAGCATAATGTTCAGGTCATGATCGAAGGTCCCGGTCATGTTCCGATGCATATGATCAAAGAAAATATGGACAAACAGTTGGAAGAATGTCATGAAGCACCATTTTACACTTTAGGGCCATTGACGACGGATATTGCGCCGGGTTATGATCACATCACTTCAGGAATCGGAGCAGCAATGATTGGCTGGTTCGGTTGTGCGATGCTGTGTTATGTAACTCCGAAAGAACATTTAGGACTTCCCAATAAAGAAGATGTGAAAGTGGGAGTGATTACTTACAAATTGGCTGCTCATGCCGCTGATTTGGCAAAAGGACATCCCGGAGCTCAGTACAGAGACAATGCACTAAGTAAAGCAAGGTTTGAGTTCAGATGGGAAGATCAGTTTAATCTTTCACTAGATCCGGATACGGCAAGATCTTACCACGATGAAACGCTTCCTGCCGACGGAGCAAAAATTGCACATTTCTGTTCGATGTGCGGGCCTAAATTCTGTTCCATGAAGATTACACAGGAAATCCGTGAATCTGCAGAAAAAGGAATGTTAGATAAATCACAGGAATTCATCGAAAAAGGGAAGGAAATTTATATATGATCGTCGTAATCACTCCCGAAGAATTGGTTCAAAACGAAACTGAAATCATCAATGAATTGTTTCAGGGAGGCTTGGATTTGTTGCATATCAGAACACCTTTCATCAATTCGGAAGAAATGTCTGAGTTTATTCAAAAGATAGATTCTGATTTTCATTCTCAATTGGTACTGCATAGTCATTATGACTTGGCTAAAGAGTTTGATATTTCAAGACTTCACTTCAGAGAAATTGACAGGCAGAATGATTTGCATCAATCTTTTAAGGATAAAATCATTTCAACGTCTGTGCATGATATTGAAACCTTTAATGAATTGGGTAATGAATGGGAATACGCGTTTGTTAGTCCTGTTTTTCCGAGTATTTCTAAAAAAGGTTACGGAGAAAATGCAACTGTTTTAAATGATATTATAAGACGGGAGAATTCAAAGGTGAAATTGATTGCTTTGGGAGGAATTAATGATAAAAATATCAGCGAAGTTTTCAAAAGCAATGTTGAGGGTGCGGCTTTATTAGGCGCAATCTGGGATAGTGAAAAACCGTTAAATGTTTTCAAAAAATGCAGACAGAACGTCCTTTTGTAATGAGTGTTGCAGGCTTTGATCCAAGTGGCGGAGCCGGCTTGCTGGCAGATATAAAAACGATGGAGCAATTAAAAGTTCAGGGATTGGGAATTTGTACTGCAATGACCTTACAGACAGAATCGCAGTTTTTTAATCTTCAATGGAGGCCGATAAAAGAAATTGTATTGGAAATTGATGTTTTAATGAAGAACTGCCCTATTGAAGCCGTGAAAATTGGTGTCGTAAAAGATGCTGGGTATTTAAATGAAATTATTGCTAGGATTAAATTAAATAACTCTGAAACCAAAATTGTTTGGGATCCTGTATTAAAAAGTACTTCCGAGTTTTCTTTTTTTGATTTAAATACTATTTCAGATTTAAAAAATGCTTTAGACCAAATTGATTTAATAACACCAAATTACGATGAGTACGAGGTTTTAAAAGAAAAAATTTTTTTTGAAAATCCGTGTTCGGTTTTAATCAAAGGAGGGCACAGGAAAGACAAACCAGGAACAGATATTTTAATTCAAAACGGGAAAGAAATATCTATTGAACCCAACGATACGTCTTCCGATTTTTATCCAAAACATGGCTCGGGTTGCGTCCTTTCTTCTGCAATTGTAAGTTATTTAGCAAAAGGTGAAAATTTAGAAACAGCCTGTAGGAAAGGAAAACTATACATTGAAAAATTTTTAACAAGCAATCCTGCTTTGCTGGGATTTCATTCAAATTAAAAAATGGAAAAACTACAATATATCTCTCAGGGATTTACTCTAGAAGACCAGGAGCTGAATATCCGAAAAGCTCTTGACAATGGAATACAATGGATTCAGGTTCGCTGGAAGAATGCTCCGGAGCGGGAATTCATAAGACTTTGTGAGATTTCGAAAAAATTATGTTCAGATTATCATTCGGTTTGTATAATAAACGATCATGTCCAGATTGCCAAAGATGTAGATGCAGATGGTGTCCATTTAGGATTAAAAGATATCTCAATTGAAATTGCCCGAAATATTTTGGGAAAAAATAAGATTATTGGAGGAACGGCAAATACAATTTCAGATGTTCTCCAAAGAATGAATGAATTTTGTGATTACATCGGCTTAGGTCCTTTAAGATTTACCTCAACTAAAGAGCAACTGAGCCCTATTTTAGGTTTTGAGGGGTATCAGAATATCGTGGAGAGCTTAAAAGAAAAGTCTTTAGAAATTCCGAAAATATTCGCAATTGGCGGAGTTGTTTTAAACGATATTGAATTATTACAGCAAATCGGAATTTATGGGGTTGCCGTTTCAGGGCAAATTACGGATCAACCTTCGGTAATCAGTGAATTTAAAGCAGTCCTTTAGTCATGATTATAAATGAACTTAGAAAAATAAAAATCAAATGAAAAATCAACCACTAATAATAGCAGAGAGAACTTTCGAATCAAGATTGTTTTTAGGAACAGGAAAATTCGGGAATCTTTTGGAAATGACCGGTTCCATCATTGCTTCGGGCAGTGAAATGGTAACAATGGCTTTAAAACGTATTGATTCGCAATCTTCAGAAGATGATTTACTGAATGCGCTAAAGCCAACAAAAGCTCACCTTTTGCCTAATACATCAGGTGCCAGAACAGCTAAAGAAGCGGTTTTAGCGGCACAACTTGCAAGAGAAGCACTAGAAACCAACTGGGTAAAGCTGGAAATTCATCCTGATCCAAAATATTTATTACCCGACCCGATTGAAACCTTGTATGCAACGGAAGAACTGGCAAAATTAGGGTTTGTGGTAATGCCTTACATTCATGCCGATCCGGTCTTGTGTAAGCGTCTTGAAGATGCGGGAACGGCGGTGGTAATGCCTTTGGGGGCGCCAATCGGAACCAATAAAGGATTGAAAACATTAGACTTTTTGGAAATTATTATCAGTCAAAGTAATGTCCCGGTTGTGGTAGATGCGGGAATTGGTGCGCCATCCGATGCGGCAAAAGCAATGGAAATGGGAGCTGATGCCGTTTTAGTTAATACGGCAATTGCGGTTGCAGGAAATCCTGTTAGTATGGCTTTGGCTTTTAAAGAAGGAGTCATTGCAGGAAGAAGAGCTTTTGAAGCCGGTTTGGGATCGATTGCCCAACATGCAGAAGCATCAAGCCCGTTGACTTCTTTTTTATTTGAATAAAACTTAATGATATGAACAGTTTTAAAGATTTTTTTGAAAAATATCAATGGGATGAGGTAAAAGCAAGGCTCGAAAAAGCGACGATGCCTGATGTAGAAAAAAGTCTTCAAAAAAAGAATAAAACCATCGAGGATTTTCTGAATTTTCTTTCACCTGTTGCGGCTCAGAAGCTGGAAGTAATGGCAAAAATGACTCAGCAACTTACCCAAAAACGATTCGGAAAAACGATTCAGCTGTATGCTCCGTTGTATTTGAGTAATGAATGCCAGAATATCTGTACCTACTGTGGCTTCAGCTTAGATAATTCTATTAAGAGAAAAACACTGAATGATACAGAATTGATGATCGAAGCAACAGTTTTAAAATCAATGGGGGTGAATCATGTTTTGCTAGTAAGTGGAGAAGCGAATAAAACAGTCGGAATTGATTATTTTCTGAATGCTGTTCGTTTGTTAAAGCCTCATTTTGCCAATATTTCCATTGAAGTTCAGCCTTTGTCGGAAGAAGAATATCAGCAGCTTCATGAAGCAGGAGTAAACGCGGTTTTAGTCTATCAGGAAACCTACCATCAGGAAGTGTATAAAGAATATCATCCGAAAGGAAAAAAATCCAACTTCAATTTTCGTCTGGAAACACCTGACAGAATAGGAAAAGCAGGGATTCATAAAATGGGATTGGGAGTTTTACTTGGTCTGGAAGACTGGAGGGTAGACAGCTTTTTCAACGCGCTTCATATTGACTATCTTCAAAAACAATATTGGAAGAGCAGATATTCGGTTTCTTTTCCGAGGCTTCGGCCTGCGGAAGGAATTATTGAGCCCAATTTCATCATGTCAGACAGGGATTTGCTGCAATTGATCTGTGCTTACCGGATCTGGAACGAGGATCTGGAAATCTCCATTTCAACCCGGGAAAATGAAAAATTCAGGGATCATATTGTTTCATTGGGGGCAACGGCGATGAGTGCGGCTTCTAAAACCAATCCAGGCGGTTATGCGGTTGATAAAGAATCTTTAGAGCAATTTGAGACCAGTGATGAAAGAAGCATGGATGAAATAAAAAAAATCATTAAAAAAGCAGGTTATGATCCGATTATGAAAGATTGGGATGCTGTTTATAGTGGAGTTTAAATAAGAAAATTGTAATGAAAAATGATGATGTTTTTGCACGATACAACCGCCAGATTTTTATTGAAGAAATTGGTTTGGAAGGTCAGCGGAAAATAAGGAATGCTAAAGTGCTCATTATTGGAGCAGGAGGACTGGGCAGCCCGGTTATTCAGTATTTGGCAGCAGCTGGAGTCGGTCAGTTAGGAGTAGCGGATTTTGATGAGGTTGAATTGCATAATTTAAACAGACAGATCATTCATAATGAAAACTCTGTCGGAGTTTCTAAAGTGAAAAGTGCTGAAGAATTTGTGAAAAATCTGAATCATCAGGTTAAATTTATTGGAATTGAGCAAAAGATAGATGAGGCTAATGCAGAAGAAATGATTTTCGGATTTGATATTATTATCGACGGGTCGGATAATTTTAAAACGAGATATTTAGTTAATGATGTTTGTGTGAAACTGAAAAAGCCTTTAGTGTACGGAAGTATTCTTGGTTTTTCAGGACAGGTTGCGATTTTCAATTGTAACGGAGGCAAAAATTTGCGGGATATTTTTCCTGAGTCACCTTCCGATGAGAATCTTCCGGATTGTGACAGTCTCGGAGTTCTCGGGCCTTTGCCCGGAATGGTAGGAAGTATGATGGCCAATCTGACCTTAAAAATAATAACGGATTTGCCTTTACATGTAAATCAATTGACACTAATTGATACGTTGGAATGGAGATTCCATACGATTGATTTTTAAATTCTATTGTTAAAGAAAACGAGTCAGCAAAATATTGCTGACTCGTTTTTGTTGTATATATTACTGCCCTTGATTCAGTACTCCGCTATTGTCATCTTTTGGAGTTTCGTTGTTAAGGATATTTTGATCAACTTTAGCCAGTTTATTCCTCGTAGGAATTTTATAATTTACAGAAATTCCGAAAGTTCGGCTGTCCCATCGGTTATTCAGATAGATAGGAGCTGGAGTATTTACTGTTTTGAAATTCATTCTGCTGCTGTTGAAGATGTCATTGGCAAAAAGGCTTACGGTCAATCGGTCACTGTCAAATTTCTTGCTCAGATTCAGGTCAACACGATTCATGATCGGTTGGGTAGATTGGAAGAAATAATAATTCCCTTTGGTTGAATAAGATAAAGTTGGAGCAAACTTAATTCCCTTCGGAAGAATAAATTGTCCTGATACATTAAAGAACCACATCCCTTTCTTATCCGTAATTTCTTTAATATTCTGAAATTGGTATCCTGCATAGAAATAAAGAAAATTAATCTTGTCAGGGTTGAAGTCGAATTTCATGATTTCGCTCAATGGTTTGCTGAATATCATCAACGGAACCGGTAAACCAATATTGAAACTGTGTTGTGTTAAAGAGTTGATGTTAACATTAGTTTGAGAAATGTTATACCCGTCTTTCTCCACATACATCATAACCTGATCGCTTACCTTACTTACGTTATAGCTAATGAAAGCGTAATCAAAAGCGCTTAGTTTAGCTTCGAAATTATCGAAGATCGTAGGCTGAACATTCGGATTTCCTGAAATATTTACATTGGGGTTTTGGAAAGTTGTATTGTTCGGATTTAACTGCCCTGTACTCGGTAAGGTAATTTTCCGGTTATAATTAAGATTGAAATAAAGTGATTTGGCAATATCATACTGAATACTTGCATTGGGGAACAGCTGAAACTTTTTAAACGCTCTTAAATCATCCCACTTTCCACTCTCTAAGTTTAAGGATTTTCCGGAAATATCATAATCTTCCGCTCTCAAACCTGCTATAAAGCTTAATTTTTTAAATTTAGTATTCAATTCTGCATACATAGAAGCAGTTTGTCTCTGGTAATCAAGATTTTCAATGCCCATAAAGTCTGTCTCGAAATTCAATTTATCATACATACCTCCTACGCTGATCTTTCCTTCCTCCAAAAGCTTAATCGGCTGAGAATAATCCACTCTCATATTGTAGGCATTTTGAGTAGAAGTATTTTCTGCAGGAGATGGCTGTATCAAAGGATCCGTATTAGGTATATAAATTGTATTGATCGCATTTTGGTCAAAATTGTTTCTGAAATTAGCATAATTGAATTTAAAATCTAATTTTTGGTTTTTATCATTAAATCTTTTCTGATAAGTTGCTGTAAACTCGTTTCTGTAGTTTTTGTTTTTACTTTTTCCATCATTAAGATAACCAGCAGTTACAAAGTTTTGGGATTTTTGAGGATATTCAAAATTTGCAGTTCCTTCAGAAGTATTATAAGAGTCATTATTGGAATTAAAGAAGTCATAATTTAATAATAACCTGTCCATTCCTAGTTCAAAAGTAGTAGCCGCTTTTGCAAAATATGAGCGGGCATATTTATCATTAAATCCTTTTGATACATCATCCATTTCATTACTGCTGAAAGACTCATTATAAGTCTGTCCTGCACTGAATTGCCAGCCAAACCACTTGTTTTTGGAGTTTAGAACAATACTGTTGTTAAACTTATTTCTGAATTTATCATAATCCGAAAAACGGTATCCCCCGGAATAGGTAGCTGTAAGGTAACTTTTGGCTGATTTAGAAGTAATAATATTTAAAATTGCGCCTCCTGAAGTTGCCGGAAACTCTGCACCTGGCTGTGTTACTACCTCGATTCTTTCAATAGAAGAAGCAGGCATTCCTTCTAAAAAAGCAGTTAAATCATTGGTGGAAATATTCAATGGTCTTCCGTCCATATATACCTGTAAAGGTTTTCCCTGGTACATCATTCCGGCAATGTCGGTCACTACCATACCGGATAGTTTTTTAATACCTTCTAGGGATGAACCGGAATTTAGAGCAGGCTGTTCAGAAAAATCAAAAATTGTACGGTCTGCTTTTTGTTCAACGGCTTTTTTAGTTTTAGTAATGGTTACTCCTTCAATTTGCTTTTCTTTAACCGGGTTATTAGTTTTTTCCTGAGCATATATGAATACAGTTCCCAAAAAAGATAAAGCAATAATCGTTTTTTTCATAATGTTTTTTTCTACTACAGGGTTAGACGCAGAAAAATATTTTTTGTTACAAATCGCAGTAGCTATTTTAAGTGATCAAATATGTAGGGATATTCTTCCATCAGAATATGTGTTGTAATTTTTACTTTAATGAATCAAATTCAATGTAATCAAATTCTGGTGATGAGGTAAATAATTGTCTTAAAACAGAAGCATGACCATTCCCTGCAATTACTAAAATCCTGTCTTCGGAATTATGCGGAATATTCTGGATATTTCTAAACATTCTCAGGTTTCTGCTGTACCAGTACAAAGCCAGCATATCTGCACCATCATGTTGTCTCAGCTTAAAGTCTCCATTCAGATAAGCGCCGTATTCATACTGGTGATATTCTTTACTGTTCATAAATTTGAACATTTCAAGAAGGGATTTGAAGTTTTTAGGTTCCGTACTTTTAAAAAAGCTGTTATACTGTTTTGAAATGACATCATCACTTAAGAAATCATAACCTTCACCTAGATTTTTAAAATACAGTGAATCGGTTTTTCCGAATTTTTCCTGTAAATCGTCAAGAACAGAGCCTGCGTCGATGCTGTACAATTCGTTTAGATTTAATTCTTTCGCCGTACGCATGGCAATCTGGTACCGTTCATCTCTTTGATTTGTGTGTTTACCTTCTTTATATTCTTTTAATTTTTGATTGGCATTCCAGTCTGGCCATGCTTCAATGGCAATTTTGGTTGGTTTAAATTTTTTGATATACTGGATAAGTTCAGTTACCTCTTTTGACGTTTTTGGGGATAGAACATCTATTTGGTCCTCTTTTTTGGTTTTATGAGCATCAAGATTCGGATAATCAAAATGGAATGAACCCACCACTAGAACTTTTGTTTTAGGATTTGGGAAATATTCTGATGGTTTTTTCTGTGCTGAAATGAATGATGAGAAACAAACTAGAACCGTGTATAATAATGTTTTCATGAGATTGATTTTTTTGACAAATTTATAAGCCCTCTGATTGATGTGAAATATTGTTTCGACCAACACAGAATGAATCAGGGTAAAACAATTTTCATCGGATAAAATGAATCGTTTGTCGAAAAATAAGGCTTGAACTTATTATAAAATCTATTTTTGTTGTATGAAAATAAGCAAGCTTTTTTATCTACATCTTTTCTTCTGGATAATTTATGTAACGGGTGCTGTTCTCGTTCCTTATTTTGTTTTTCACTCGAAGAATACGATCTTTAACATTACCTTTTTTATTACAAGTATTACTTGTTTTTACGTCAATTATTTTATTGTAGTTCCGAAGTTCTTTGATGCAGATAAGCTGTATAAATCCTTTTTTGCCTTTTTTCTCAGCGTAGCTGCATTTGTGATGGTAAGATATTTTGCGGAAGAGATGTTTTTACCTCAGTTTTTCGGTATCAGAAATTATGCAAAAGGAATAAGTTTCGGATTTTATTTTTTTGATAATATTTTTTACAGCAGTACAACAATTTTCATCAGTACAACTTTTTGGTTTTTTAAATATTCCATCAATGCGGAAGAAGAAAAAACAAAGCTTATTGAAGCTAAAAAGACAGCAGAATTACAGGCTTTAAAAACACAAATCAATCCGCATTTTATTTTTAATTCTTTAAATAATATTTATTCTTTGGTTTATCAAAATTCGGATAAGGCTTTGCCTGCGCTTGAAGAATTAAGCCAATTGTTGAGATACAGTACAAAAGATTTGGGTGAAGATACGATCACTTTAGATAAAGAAATCGGATATATTGATAGCTTGACTGCTCTCGAAAAATTAAGAATTAAAAATCCTGAATTATTAGTATTTGAAAAAAACATCAGTCATCCTAAATTGAATATCTCACCAATGATTTTGGTTCCATTTGTTGAAAATGCGTTTAAACATGGCGATTTTAGGAATAAAGGTTTTGATATGAAAGTTTCAGACGACAATCAAATCTTGCATTTTTATCTTTTAAACTATAAAAAGGAAAGAATGAAAGATTCCGTTTCAGGAATCGGAATTGAGAATGTAAAAAAAAGACTGGAAATTCTCTATCCTAAAAAATATGAATTGAATATAAAGGATTCGCAAACAGAATTTGTCGTAGATTTAAAAATTGATTTACGAAATGAATAAAATTAAATGTATTGTGGTAGATGACGAACCGTTGGCAATTTCGCTTTTGGAAAATTATGTTCAGAAAGTGCCTTTTCTTGAGCTGATTTTCTCTACCGAAAATCCTATCGAAGCATTAGAATTTATTCAGAAAAACGAGGCTGATCTGGTGTTTCTGGATATTCAGATGCCGGAACTTACAGGGATCAATTTCATGAAAATTTTAGGAAATAAGCTAAAATATATTTTAACAACGGCTTACTCCGAATATGCTCTCGAAGGATATGAGCATAACATTGTTGATTATCTTCTAAAACCGATTTCCTTTGAACGGTTTTACAAAAGTGCTTTAAAGGCACAAGAACGTTTTGTTATCAATGAAAATAAGGAAGAAGATGCCCATTTCTTTGTAAAATCATCCGGACAGCAACACAGAATCAATTTTGAAGATATTTTGTATGTGGAAAGCATTAAAGATTATGTCAATATCAGAACGTCGGAACAGGAATATATTGTTTTGGATACTTTAAAATCAATGGAGTTACAGCTTCCAGAAAATTCTTTTGTAAGGATTCATAAATCTTTTATTCTTAATTTAAATCAGATTAAAAATTTAGGGAGCAAAAAAGTGACACTGCTTTCTGAACAGGAAATTCCGATAGGAGAAAGCTACAGGATGAATCTTCTGGCTAAAATAAAGTGAAAAAGCAACTTCAGATGAAGTTGCTTTTTCTATGATTAATTAAATCTAACAATTAATTTTTCTCTTGTTGTTTAATCAGATTTAAAGCTGATCCCGCTTTAAACCAGTCAATTTGCTGATCATTATAAGTATGATTAGCCATAATGATATCCTTAGTTCCGTCTTTATGAACGAATTCTAATGTCAATTGCTTTCCTGGAGCAAACTGATCAAGATCTAGGAAGTTTACGGTATCATCCTCCAGGATTTTATCATAATCAGCTTCATTAGCGAAAGTAATTCCCAACATTCCTTGTTTTTTAAGGTTCGTTTCGTGGATTCTTGCAAATGATTTTACCAGTACTGCTTTTACACCAAGATGTCTTGGTTCCATTGCAGCGTGTTCTCTTGAAGAACCTTCTCCATAGTTTTGGTCTCCAACAACGATCGTAGGAACTCCGGCAGCTTTGTAAGCTCTTTGTACAGCAGGAACTTCTCCGTACTCTCCGGTTAACTCATTTTTAACTTTATTGGTTTCCATGTTGTAGGCATTGACAGCTCCAATCAACATATTATTTGAAATGTTGTCAAGGTGACCTCTGTATTTCAACCAAGGTCCAGCCATAGAAATGTGGTCAGTTGTACATTTTCCGAAAGCTTTGATTAAGACTTTTGCTCCGGTAATGTTTTTACCATCCCAAGCCGGGAATTCTTCTAGCAACTGTAGTCTGTCTGAAGTTGGACTTACATTTACCACAACACTTGAACCGTCTTCAGATGGAGCCTGGTATCCGTTGTCGTCTACAGCGAATCCTTTTTCCGGTAATTCGAAACCTTTAGGCTCATCTAATTTGATTTGCTCTCCAGCTTCATTGGTTAAAGTATCTGTAATCGGGTTGAAGTCTAATCTTCCTGAAATCGCAACAGCAGCTACCATTTCCGGTGAAGCTACGAATGCGTGGGTATTTGGGTTACCGTCAGCTCTTTTCGCAAAGTTTCTGTTGAAAGAGTGGATAATGGAGTTTTTCTCCCCTTTTTCAGCACCTTCTCTGTCCCATTGTCCGATACAAGGCCCACAAGCGTTGGTAAAGATTCTTGCATTTTCAAATTTTCTGAAAGAATTTAGGAATCCGTCTCTTTCTGCTGTGAATTTTACTTGTTCAGAACCAGGGTTAATTCCTAGAATAGCTTTTGGCTTCACTCCTTTAGCTACCGCATCTTCAACGATAGAAGCTGCTCTTGATAAATCTTCATAAGAAGAGTTGGTACAAGAACCGATTAATGCCCATTCTACTTCCAATGGCCATCCGTTGGCTTCGGCTTTAGCTCTGAATTCAGAAACTGGAGTTGCCAAATCCGGGGTGAAAGGTCCGTTTAAATGAGGTGCCAATTCAGAAAGATTGATTTCGATTAATTGATCAAAATATTGTTCAGGATTTGCATATACTTCAGGGTCACCTGTTAAATGTTCAGCAATTTTGTCAGCAGCATCTACTACATCCTGTCTTCCGGTTGCGGCCAAATATCTTCTCATAGAGTCATCGTATCCGAAAGTAGAAGTTGTAGCTCCGATTTCAGCACCCATGTTACAGATAGTTCCTTTACCCGTTGCTGAAAGAGATTGAGCTCCTTCTCCGAAATATTCTACGATACACCCTGTTCCTCCTTTTACAGTAAGAATTCCTGCTACTTTTAGGATAACGTCTTTTGCAGAAGTCCATCCGTTCATTTTACCGGTTAATTTTACACCGATTAATTTTGGCATTTTAAGTTCCCAAGCCATTCCTGCCATTACGTCCACGGCATCAGCTCCACCTACACCAATAGCTACCATTCCTAAGCCACCTGCATTTACCGTATGGGAGTCTGTACCGATCATCATACCTCCTGGGAAAGCATAATTCTCTAATACAACTTGGTGAATGATCCCGGCTCCCGGTTTCCAGAACCCGATTCCGTATTTATCGCATACAGAGCTCAAAAAGTTGAAAACCTCCGAGTTTTTATTGATTCCTTCCTGTAGATCTTTATCAGCGCCTACCTTTGCCTGAATCAGGTGGTCGGCGTGAGCAGTTGAAGGAACAGCAACCTTCGCTTTTCCGGCCTGCATGAACTGTAAAAGAGCCATTTGCGCAGTGGCATCCTGCATGGCAACTCTGTCCGGCGCAAAGTCTACATAAGAGTTTCCTCGTTCATATTCTTGTGTTGCATTTCCCTCCCAAAGGTGAGTGTAAAGGATTTTTTCTGAAAGGGTAAGAGGTTTCCCCACGATCTGTCTTGCAGCAGCAATTCTCTCAGGGTAACGCTCGTACACTTTTTTGATCATATCAATATCAAAAGTCATATCTAATTTTTTTATTCTTTTTTATAGGTTTTCCGTGGTTTAGGCGGAATTTGTACTCAATGCTATATATCAAAATCTATTCCTACGCTTTATATAAAGTATAAATAGGATAAATGATTAAAATATTTTATGACTATGAATTTAAGGAAAAAATGATTTTTTAACATTGATGTAGGGTAAAATAATTCTTATTTGTCTTAAATAGAACGGTTCTAAACAAAAATGGAAGACTTCGAAAAGAAATCTCCCATTTAATTATTGTAAAAATAGTCCTCGACTATTATATGTTCATATTAATGACCAACTGCTACCAATTCTTTGATAGGAGGAACAAAAGTCGTCAAATCGATTCCTTCAACAGCCGTTTTGTACTCGTCGATGCTTGGAATTCTTCCCATGACAGCTGATAAAACAACTACAGGAGTCGAAGCCAATAAAGATTCTCCTTTTTTGCGTTCAGAATCTTCAACAACTCTTCCCTGGAATAGACGGGTAGAAGTCGCTAAAACGGTATCTCCTTTTTCAGCTTTTTCCTGGTTACCCATACAAAGGTTACATCCCGGACGCTCAAGATACATCATGTTTTCATATTGAGTACGGGCTTCTCCTTTTGGAGCAGCGTCGTTGAATTCAAACCCTGAATATTTTTCCAGTAATTCCCAGTCACCTTCAGCCTTTAATTCATCAATAATGTTATAAGTAGGAGCTGCTACCACCAATGGAGCCTGGAATTCTACTTTACCATTTTGCTTTTCAAGATTTCTCAACATCTGAGAAACGATTTTTAAATCTCCTTTGTGAACCATGCAAGAACCTACAAAGCCAAGGTCAACTTTTTTCTCACCTCCGTAGTAAGTAAGATCTCTGATGGTGTCGTGCGTATATCTTTTAGAAACATCTTCGTTGTTTACATCCGGGTCAGCAATCATCGGCTCTACGATGGCATCAAGATCAACCACTACTTCTGCATAATATTTAGCATTGGCATCAGGAGTTAAAGCTGGTTTTTCACCACTTCTGATTTCTGCAATTCTCTTATCTGCTTTTTCAATTAATCCTTTAAGAACCTGATTGTGGTTATCCATTCCCTTGTCAATCATGATCTGGATTCTGCTTTTTGCAATCTCTAAAGATTCAATCAAGGTATCATCCTGAGAAATACAGATAGAAGCTTTAGCTTTCATTTCCGCAGTCCAGTCTGTGAATGTAAACGCCTGGTCAGCAGGAAGTGTTCCGATATGAACTTCGATAATCCTTCCCTGGAACACGTTTTCTCCGTCAAACTGCTTCAACATCTGAGCCTGGGTTGCATGAACTACATCACGGAAATCCATATGCTCCTTCATTTCTCCTTTGAAAGTCACTTTCACAGATTCAGGGATCGGCATTGAAGCTTCACCTGTTGCCAAAGCTAAAGCTACAGTTCCGGAGTCAGCTCCGAAAGCAACCCCTTTAGACATTCTCGTGTGAGAGTCACCTCCGATAATGATTGCCCATTCGTCAACCGTAATATCATTAAGAACCTTGTGAATAACGTCTGTCATAGAATGATATTCACCTTTCGGATCACGAGCTGTGATTACCCCGAAATCGTTCATGAATTTCATTAATTTAGGAATATTCGTCTGTGCTTTTTTATCCCAAACTGAAGCGGTATGACATCCTGACTGATAAGCTCCGTCTACGATTGGAGAAATCACCGTTGCAGCCATAGATTCCAATTCCTGAGCGGTCATTAAACCTGTTGTGTCCTGAGATCCAACGATATTTACTTCAACACGAACGTCAGAACCTGCGTGTAAAACTTTTCCTGGAGTAACTCCTACTGCATTTCTGTTGAAGATTTTTTCAACGGCAGTAAGTCCTTGTCCTTCAATAGAAATTTCTTTAGAAGGAGCGAAAACCGCTGGAGGAGTAATTCCTAAAGTTTTGGCAGCAAACGTCTGGATTTTTTTACCAAATACGATGGCATAAGAACCGCCAGCTTTAATAAATTCTAATTTTTGAGGAGTAAATGATTTTGAAATGTCTTTCAGTTCTTTATCTCCGTTGTATAATTTTTTGGTTTTTGTATTAATGGTAAGAACAGTTCCTGTCGCTACAGAATAAGCTTCTTCCAATACTGGCTCTCCTTTTTCGTTTCTTACTAATTCTCCGTTCTCATCATACTTTTTAACCCAGTTCTGAAGGTCGATTCCGATACCTCCTGTTACATCAACTGTTGTCAGGAAAATTGGAGAAATCCCATTTGTTCCTCCTACGATTGGAGCAATATTGACGAAAGGTACGTAAGGACTTGCTTGCTTTCCTGTCCAAAGAGCAACATTGTTTACTCCGGACATACGGGAAGAGCCAACACCCATCGTTCCTTTTTCAGCAATCAGCATTACACTTGCATCAGGATGTTGAGCCTGTAAAACTTTTATTTCTTCCTGAGCTTGAGGAGTAATCATACATTTTCCGTGAAGTTCACGGTCAGATCTTGAGTGTGCCTGATTACCAGGAGAAAGCAGGTCTGTAGAAATGTCACCTTCACCAGCGATGAAAGTTACCACTTTGATTTCTTCAGCAACTTCAGGAAGTTTAGTGAAGAATTCCGCTTTTGCATAGCTTTCAAGAATTTCTTTTGCAATTTCATTACCATTTTCATAAGCTTCCTTCAATCGGTTGGTATCTGCATCATAAAGGAAAACCTGAGTTTTAAGAACTTTTGCAGCTTCCTGAGCTATAGCAGCATCATTACCTAAAGCTAAATCCAACAACACTTCGATTGACTTCCCTCCTTTCATGTGGGATAATAATTCGAAAGCGAAAGCGGGTGAAATTTCTTCTACTACAGATTCGCCAAGAATAATCTCTTTCAAAAACTGAGCTTTTACACCTGCAGCGCTTGTTGTTCCTGGTAAAGTGTTGTAAATGAAAAAATTAAGAGAGTCAGCCCTGTATTCATTAGCTGTATCTTTAATTTGTGCGATGATTTCGCTTAATAATTCTGCACTGTCAATTGGCTTTGGATGTAGCCCCTGGTTTTTTCTTTCTGCAATTTCTTGGATGTAATCCTGATACATATTCATAATAATAGAAGTCTTTTCAATCTTTAGGTAGATTATAACAGAGTTTCATATCTTAGTTCTGAGCGACTTTAGAAGATCACTGAATATAATCTGTGTTATTTTTTAAAGAGTTTGGGTATAATATTTGATGAAAAACATACTCTAAGAATATTGTTTTTGTAAACTTATGTCAGAAATTATTTCTTTATAATGTTTTTATATTATCAAACGCTTAAAAATGTTCCCAAAATTACGAATTTTTAAAATTTTATGAGAATTAATTTATTTAGATTCTTTATAAATATGATTTTTAAATAATCTATTATATTTTGATCTTCAAAGTATTTGAGTATTACAATCTTTTTCAAAATGTTAAAAATATGCGTACTTTAGTATCACAAAAACATACCATGAAAAATATTTATCGACTCTTTGCAGTATTTCTGTTTAGTGTACTTCTTTCGCAGTCCAGCCGTGTTGTTTCCAAAAGTGAAGCACAATTTCCCGGAACCACACAGTTTGCCAGAGTAAATTCTAATCGTCCTGATCTAATATCGCTGAACGGAGATGTTCCCTTGCTTATTCCTAAAAGGGAAAATGGTAAGGTAGGTTATGTCAATCAAAAAGGGCAAATGATTATTCCTGCGGAATTTTATATTGCCATGTTTTTTGCGGAAGATTGTAATCTGCTTAATTCTCCGAATGAAAGTGTAAGGAAATATGGAGGTAATGAATATGCGACAGTAGAGAAAGATCAGATTTCTTATAGGATTGATGTTTATGGGAAAAAAGTTTACCGTTATAAAGATTCGGATTTAGGGAAGTGTAAAAACACGTATATAAAACAAAAATATGGCGTTTATAAGGATAAGTATCTTTTCGGGCTGGGTGATAATAATCTTTATAAAAATTCTAAAGTTACTTTTAAGTTCCAGATTCCTCCTCAATATGAAATGTTGTACGTTTTGGAAGGCAATGATTTAGAAAATCCTATGATTGTAGCTGTTGCCAATAATAAATTCGGTGTGATCAATAAAGATAATAAAATCATTATTCCTTTTGAATATGAAGATATTAAATTGAATTACAGTTGGAAGCTTGGTGGAATGTTTGATGTTTCAAAAGATGGTAAAAATTATTATTATGTGGACGTCAGAAACAAAAAATATTAAAATTGTCTAGCCGTAAGCAGAAAAAATCCTAATTTTGCAGTCGAAATAAAGGGGTGCTGTAGCAGGCTGAGATTATACCCAACGAACCTAGAACGGGTAATGCTGTTTAGGGAATTCGGCTTCAGAGCTGAAATTGTATAATATCTTATCAATCCCCTTTTATTCATTAAATTTTAAAAATTTATAGAATGAAAGGATTATTTTTTTAGGGCTTAGTGTAGGCTCTTTCTCTTTTTTGCAGGCGCAAAATTCTGAT